>JAFTRT010000101.1 GCA_017462145.1 Clostridia bacterium | reverse complement strand
GTCGCCCTGCGCTTTGACGCTAACGCTGAATTTTTCGCCAATCGCCGCGGTCACATCGGCAGGCTGGCTTAAAAGTGTAAGCTCCATGGGAGGACGGGAGATGGTCACGGTATCGGAGGTGACGGAATTGCCGTACTGATCGGTGATCACGCAGTAGATCTGACGCATGTGGCAATATTCAGCCATGGTCATGGTTTAAGCACTGCCCTTGAAGCAGGAGACGGCAAATTCCTTGCCGTTTTTGTTTTTGTAGTACCACTGATAGGTCAATCCGTCGCCCTGCGCCTTGACGCTAACGTTGAATTTTTCGCCGATTGCCACAGTCACATCGGCAGGCTGGCACACGATGACGATACCCTTCAGAGTGGCATTGTTGCCGATGGCAAGCTGTTCTTCGGCGGTATTATACTCTAACTTTACGTTTCCGGTATGTGTACCTTGGATACAAACGGCGTTGTTGTCCCAGATGTCGATATCGCCGTTGGTGGTACCCTTGAGTACTACTTGATAGGTGTTCAGACTTTCGTTGTGCCCTTGCTTACGGGTCAAGATTTCTCTTGGTGCCATGCAATCGGTGAAGGATACATCTGTCATGACCAAAAGGGGCGGGATCTCATAATTTTCGTAGATCCGGGCATCTATGACGGCAACATTCATCGTTTCTCCCGTGAACTGACAGTTTGCCATGTTGGTGGTGGCAGAGTAGAGCAGGAAACTCATATTTCCCACATTGTTTTGGAATACACAATCGGTCACATTCAGGTCGGAAATACTGCTGTGATCGCCGTAAACGGCACAGGGACCTCGATTTCCCTCAAACAGACAGCCGTCCATCAGTGTGTAAATGCGCCAGCTCGGATCGTCATGGCGGTAAGCCTCAATAGATACGGTGCCCACGCTGCTGGTGGGGTGCACGCCCACGTTTTCGATAAAGGCGGAATCGTAAATATACAGATCGGAATCGTAGGATTGAATAGCAAAGCCGTCATTGCCTGCCCAGTTGCCCTCGAAGGTGCAGTCCCGAACGGTGGTTTGCATAAAGTCCAAACCAAGAGCCATAGCCGTGGTGGGCTTTGTGGTCTCGCTGAACAGGTCAATGGCACCACCTTTGCCGCCGTTGGCGGTGTTTGCGGTGAACGCAGTGTGTTCAATGATCATTTCCGTCATGTTGTAGGCGTAAATGGCACCGCCGTGACCGGTATAGTTTTTGGTGAAGGTGCAATTTTCAATGCGTACCTGTTGCACGGGATAGTCTTTGCGCGTGCCCAATTTGCTGCCGATGAATAGGGCACCGCCCTTGGAGGTGCCGTAGTTGTGGGTAAAATCGCAATCGGTCAGTGTTGCACTGCCGCAGAGGATTTGCATAGCACCGCCCACGGAGGCGGTATAGCGATTGGAGATATCTACGTTTTCGCAAATAAGGGAGCCGCTGCTGATAATAGCAGATTGGCTTGCCTTGGGATCGCTAACTAACGAGCCGGAGGTTAGGGGAATGGTGTAGTTGGTGTAGGTCACGGCGTCGTAGTCCACCTCAAAGCCGATGGCGCCGCCGTCCAGCTTCAGATCCCGCAGGGTCACTGCCGCGCCTTCGCTGACGGTGAGAAACGCCTTACTGCAACCGGAAATATCCACTATATGATTGCCGCCGTCGATCGTGAGGTTCTTTTCAAGAGCCACGCCGTCGGTCACAGCACAATCTGCTGTCAAAAGGATGATGCCTCCATCCTTGCAGGCATCCACCGCCGCTTGCAGATCGGCGTAGGCACCAATTACCGTGTTGTTTTCAGTAATCTGCCAAAGGGCGTTTTCCAACGCTTCGTTTTCGTCTGTGCTTGAAGCTTCCTGCCCTGCACCGGACGAGGGATTTGTTGTGGCTGCACCTACAGCCAAGGTCATCTGTTGCCAAAGACTAAACAGCATCACCGATGTGAGAAGCATTACCAATGTTTTTTTCATGATTGTCCTTCTTTCTTTTTACGCTTTCACGGTAAGCGTTGTTTAATGCCCTTATTATAGCACAATTTTCTTCGTTTGTAAATCCTGCCGAAAAAATAGCAGACACATCATGACGGAAAAATCCAAAATGATGTGTCTGACTTTTTGTTTGGTTGTAATTTTACAAACTATGCGTTTTTTAGATTAAAAACAGCCGAGTTTATATCTTACTTAGAAGCTTCCTCAATCGCAACCGCAACCGCAACAGTCATACCAACCATGGGGTTGTTACCTGCGCCGATCAGACACATCATTTCTACGTGAGCGGGCACGGAGGAGGAGCCTGCGAACTGTGCGTCGGAGTGCATTCTACCCATGGTGTCGGTC
>JAFTRT010000100.1 GCA_017462145.1 Clostridia bacterium | reverse complement strand
CTTTGATTGGCAGTCCGTATGTGGTGTACCATCCGTTGATGCCCTACGGTGCACGAAACGACCCCGATCCCGAGGGAACGTGGGCCATTAATGAAGAGTTTGTGCGGAAGCTGTTGCCTTACGCCAAAGAAAAGGGCGTGATTCTGTGTATTGAAAACATGGGTTTGAAGCACCTGTCTGTGTCCTCTGTGGAGCAGATGGTGGCCTTTGTTCGTCGTGTCAACGATGATCATTTGAAGTTTTGCTTGGACACCGGACATGCCAGAAATATGGAGTTGGAGCCTGCGGATGCCGTTCGCATGGCAGGAAAAGAGCTACATACACTGCACGTACATGATAACAACGGTAAGAACGATAATCATTGGGTTCCCATGACGGGTGTGATTGATTTTAAGGCTTTGGCGGAGGCTCTGGAGGAAGTGGGCTACGAGGGGGATTTTAATTTGGAGATCAGCGGTAGGTTCTCCAATTTGTCTACCTATCTGTCGGATCACGCAAAGCTTCAAATTACAAAAATTTTGCTTGACGAATTTCTGTAAAGATTGGTTCACGTAAGCGGGGCGACTGCAGTCGCCCCTCTTCCGTGTTTTTTTCAAGCAGAGAAAATAGCACAGAGAATGCCACTTTCCCACAAAAAAGGGCTGTACAAATCTCATTTTTTATGATATAATAATATGAATAATATGATTTACTTACAGCCAGAGGAATGAGTATGGAAAAGAAACATAAAGCATATCAAAATAAAAAAAGCGTCAGTGACCGAAACGGTTCCGATCGTCGGGAACGTCGTCCGCAGCAGACCGAGGAGATTCCCGAGGGTTTGGTGGTGGGGCGCAACGCCGTTCGGGAGCTGTTGAAATCAGGCCGTACGGTGGATAAGCTCATGGTACAAAAAGGCGAGCGAGAGGGCTCCATCGTTGTACTGGTGGCGGAGGCCATTGAGCGAAAGATCCCTGTGGTGGAGACCGACAGAGCCAAGTTGGATAAGCTTTCCAATTTTGCCGTTCATCAAGGCGTGATTGCCATGGCGGCAGAAAAAGAATATTGTACGGTGGAGGACATCCTGCAAATTGCAAAGGAAAGGGGAGAGCGTCCCTTTTTGGTGATTGCGGACGGCATCACCGATCCCCACAACTTGGGGGCTGTCATTCGCTGTGCCGAGGGAGTGGGTGCCCACGGGTTGATCATTCCCAAGCGTCGTGCGGTGGGCTTGACTCCTGTGGTGACCAAGGCCTCTTGCGGAGCCATTGAGCATTTGGCCATTGCCAAGGTGACCAACATTGCGGCCACGGTAGAGGAGCTTCAAAAGCAGGGAATCTGGGTGTTTGCCGCAGAGGCAGGAGGAACACCCTACTACGAGACCGATTTCAAATGTCCTTGTGCCATTGTCATGGGCAGTGAGGGAGACGGTGTATCCAAGATCGTCAAGGATAAAGCGGATTACATCACTTCCATTCCCATGTACGGGCAGGTCAATTCCTTCAACGTATCTACGGCGGCGGCCGTGATCTTGGCGGAGGTATCCAGACAGCATCGAAGCTGATGCAACCGAAGTACGCAATAGGAGGAACACATGAGCTCCAGGCAAGAACAGAATTTGGATGAATTGTTAAAAAATCTTCGTGCGGTTGCTCAAACCGAGGACGATGCACCGTCTCCGGTTGAAAAGAAGCGATCCCCCAAGCCCATGAGTGACGAGGATTTGCAAAACCGTTTGAAAAGCCTGTATCAGGGTGACCGTGCAGAAGAGCAGAACGGGGATGAAGACCGCTATACATTGGACGAGGACTTTTTGAAGGAGGCTGCGGATTATGCGGCCGCTCAACCGATGTCGGTCTATGAGAGGGCGGAAACGGAGGTTCAACCGATAGAGGCGGATGTCGCCGTTTTGTCGGAATCAGAACCGTTGGTGATCGGAGCCGAAGACGATGAGACTATCGAAGAGACGGACGAATTGGAAAAAATCGAAGAATCAGAGGAGATTGACTCCCCTGACCTGACCGCAAAAATTGAGGAATTGGAAGTGAGTGAGGAGCCGGAAGAAGACGAACCGTTGGAATTGCTTGATGACCCGCAAGAAGAAACGGAAGAATCTTTGGCTTCTCAATCGGAGGACGAATCCTTCTCCGATGAAGCTCCTTTTTCCGAGGAAGAACAAAAGGCTGCCGTCCTGCTGTCGGAAACTCTGTCGGAGGAAGACGAGCCCGTTTGGGAACAAGAGGAGCAGCGCAACGCAAGCATTTCCGTGCAAACACAGGCCGAAGCACCCGAAGAGCGGGTGGCGGGCGGCAGAACGCTGGTTCAGCTCTTTGCAGAGGATGCGGAAGTCTCTTCCTCCGATATATCCGTGGATGACGTAGACGTTGTTTTGTCTCTTTCCCAATCGGAGCTTGACGGCTCGGAGACGGAAGAGGAAGCAGAGCCCGAGGAGAGCCAATGGTTTGCCGAGCATGTCACGGAGGGGACCGATGACGATGTTCCTTGGGATGATACCGTGTCTGAAACCGAAATCACCAACGCTGTGCGAGAGAGGACCGAAGAGAAGAGTGTCTCGCCCGGTGGAATTGATTTCGAGCCTTTGGCGGAGGAAGAATTGGTCGAGTTGCCCGACGAGGAGTCAGCAGAGCGTCTGTCCGAAGCAATGGATGACGATACGTTAAATTTGCTGTTGCAACTGGATTGCAAGGATGAGCTGACGGCATCCATGGGAGAAGAGCGTCTGCAAAAGCGAATTGCCGAGCAATACGAGGAGGATATTCCTCTGGATATGCGGAGCATACAAGCGGAGGAAGCCTCCGATATCAAGACCTCCGAGGTACGTCTGGAGCAGATCCGAGGGGCATACCGTCGGCGCAGAAGCGGCCTGTCCTGGCGACTGGCGGGAACGGTTCTCTTGACCCTTTTCCTGGGGCTGTTGGAGATTCCGCCACTGTTTGGTGTAGAATACGGCGGTATCTTGGATTACGGAGAGTATCCTGTTGTTTACGTGCTGTTTGGCCTCCAGTTGTTTTTGCTGTGCTTGGCCGTTTCCTGGAAGCAACTGTGGGAGAGTCTGAAGAAGACCTTTTTTTGGAAGCCAAACCGATATTCCCATACCGTCCTATCGGCGATCGTGGTGCTGGTTTATGACCTGTTTTTGATCGTGACATCCAAGATGCTGTTGGAAAAACCAACCGTTTTTCACTTTGCGGTGTCCTGTATTCTGTTGGTTGCCGTGCTGTCGGAGTGGATGCTCAATGAGAGAGAATATCGCTCCTTTAAGCTGTTTTTCTCCGGTAGAAAAAAATACACCCTTACTTCGGTTCGGGGACAGGGCTCTTTGGCCGAGCAAATGGCTGCGGCAGAGGGTGGGGAAGCACCCTCCGTTTTCGTTCCCACGGGGGTGTCGTCTCCAAAGGGATTTTTCCGTATGATTGCGGAAAAAGACACCTACAAGCTATATTACAGCGGCTTTGTGGCTTTGGGGCTGTCTGCCGTTCTGTGTTGCCTTTGCATTTATTTTGGTGCGGATATCCATACGGCTTTTTGTGCGGCGGTCTCGTCCTTTATTTGTTTGTTGCCGGCTGGCTTTGGGTTGGCCTATTGCACCGTCCTGTTTTGGTCTTCGATTCGTTTGGAAAAGCGTGATTGTGCCTTGGGCGGAAGCGAAAGCATTGCATCCTATGCAGGCTGCCGTGTCCTTTTGCTGAGAGATCTCCATTTGTTCGCCAAGTGCGATCCTCGCCGTGCAGGGATCGTATTCCTGTGTGAGGAACAAAAAGCAGAGGTTCTCACCTGCCTTCACGCTCTTTATTCCGCCATCGGTGGTCCGATGGAGGGCGTTTTTGAGGAGCTTCCCAACCATTTGCACGCCGACCATATTCGCATCCACCGCATTGCCAAAAACGGAGTGGAAGCATTGGTGGATGAACGGCACGTTCTTTTGGTGGGGGATGCAAGCTTCCTTGCCCGTTATGGTTTGCAATTTGAAGAGCATCCTTCTGCTTCCAAGGGAAGCGTTACGCTTTACATATCGGTGGACGGCCTGCAATCCGCACGGATCAGCGTTCGCTATACGGTGCTTCCTACCTTTGAAATGTTGGCGCACCGTTTGGCAAAAGAGGGAATTCGCTGTGTGGTGGAGACCTACGATCCCATGATCAACAGTGCCATGGTGGCCCGTTTGCGAGAACCTACGGCACCGCCCGTGAGTGTGTTCCATAAAAATGCATCGGATTTCAACCGCTCGGGAGGGGTCGTTCATCCCAGCGAACCGGTCACCATCGTGGCAGGTGCATCCCGTCTGAAGCTGGCAGAATCTGTGGTCTGGTGCTGTCGGATTCATCGTCTGCTCAGTGTTTTTTCGGGAGTTTCCGTTGCTTGTATCGTTCTTGCGATCCTGACCTTTGCCACCCTGACGACATTGTTCGGAGCAGATGTGGTATTTCCGCTTTCGGTGGGGTCTGTCAACCAGTTGTATGCGATCCTTGTTCTTGTCTTAACCCTTGTTTCAGATCTGTTGATTGCCAAGCTGCTCTTGCCCCAAAAACGGTATTTTGTTACCGAGGAATATGAGCGGGAACGAGAACGGAAACGGGAACAAGAACAACAACAAAGGGAGCGGCAGACGGCTCGCCTTGCCAAAAAAGAGAAAAAGACCGCTCCCGATCCAAAAAATCAAGAAGAAAGTAAAACGTCATGAATCAAAATATCAGCAGTATTCTAAAAGCTGTATCCAAGCCGGGGCGTTATTCCGGCGGTGAATACGGACAGATCATAAAAAAGAAAGAAGAGGTCGATCTTCGCTTCGCCTTTTGCTTTCCCGATACCTATGAGATCGGTATGTCCAATTTGGGTGTTCGTATCCTTTACGGCGTTCTGAATCGAGAAAAGGACATTTGGTGTGAACGGGTGTACGACCCGTGGGTGGATATGCAGGAGCAGATGAAGACTCACGGCTTGCCTCTCTGCGCTTGTGAGAGCGGAGATCCCTTGACCGAATTTGATATGGTGGGCTTTACCCTCCAGTATGAAATGAGTTATACCAATGTGCTGAATATGTTGGATTTGGCAGGAATCCCTCTGCGGAGTGCAGAGCGGGGAGAGGAGTTTCCCATTATCATCGGCGGCGGCCCTTGTGCCTACAATCCGGAGCCGGTGGCAGATTTCTTCGATCTGTTCGATATCGGAGAGGGGGAGGAGCTTTTGCCCGAGCTTTGCCGTCTTTATATCGATATGAAGAAAAAGGGAACCTATACCAAACAAGCCTATCTTCACGAGGCCGCTCGTACCATTGAGGGCGTTTACGTTCCCTCCTTTTACGAGGTGACCTATCACGAAAACGGAACCATCCGAGCCTATACCCCCATTTACGAGGATATTCCCAAACAGATTCGCAAGCGGATTATCAAGGACATGGATCAGGCATATTTCCCAACCGATGCCGTCATGCCTTATATTGAGACGGTTCATGACCGGATCATGCTGGAGGTCTATCGGGGCTGTATCCGAGGCTGTCGCTTCTGCCAGGCGGGGATGATCTACCGCCCTGTTCGGGAAAAGACTCCCGAGGTACTCAATGAGCAGGCCAAGTGCCTGTACGAAGCTACGGGTTATGACGAGATCTCTCTGACCTCGCTTTCCATTAGCGATTATACGCAATTGGAGGAGCTGACCGATCTGCTCCTGGAATGGACGGATGACAACATGGTCAGTCTCTCTCTGCCATCTCTGCGTGTGGATAGCTTTACCAAGGAGCTGATGGATAAGATCGCCACGGTTCGCTCCTCCTCGCTAACCTTTGCTCCCGAGGCGGGAACGCAACGGTTGCGTGATGTGATCAACAAAAACGTACGGGAGGAGGATCTTCTCCGTGCGGTAGGCGTTGCCTTTGAGGCGGGGAAAACTACGGTCAAGCTCTATTTCATGCAAGGCTTGCCGACCGAGACGTTGGATGACTTGGCCGGTATTGCAGAGCTTGCCACCCACGTATTGGATGCCTATTATGCTTGCCCCACCCGCAACCGTGCCAAAAAGCCACAGGTGACGGTCAGTGTTTCCTGCTTTATTCCCAAGCCCTTTACTCCCTTCCAGTGGGAGGCGCAGGACAGCATGGAGATGTTGGCTCAAAAGCAGGAATTTTTAGGGAGTAAAATTACCGATCGCAAGATCAAATATCAGCATCACGATGCTAAGGTGAGCCGCATCGAAGCGGTTTTGGCAAGAGGCGACAGACGGCTGTCTGCCGCATTGGAACTTGCCTGCAAGGAAGGCTTCAAGTTCGATGCATGGGATGAATGCTTTGATTATGACCGATGGCTATCGGTTTTAGAGCGGACGGGGGCAGACCCTGCCTTCTATGCCAACCGTGCCTTTGGGTTGGATGAGGTCTTGCCGTGGGATATTATCGATTGCGGCGTGACCAAGGAATTTTTGCTCCGTGAGCGAAACCGTGCCTATGAGGAGCGTACCACGCCCAACTGTCGAGAACATTGCAGCGGTTGCGGCGCAAATCAAATGGGAGGTGAGCGAGCATGCTGTCCCAAGGCGAAAAATTAAAGGAAAAGGCACGCCTGCGTGCGATGCCCCTGTTGGAGCCTCCTGTTACCGTTCGGCTGAAATTTCGCAAGGTTGGCTCCTTGCAGTACATCTCTCATCTGGATCTGCAACGAACCTTTCAACGGGTGTTGACTCGTGCCTGTCTGCCCATTTGGTACACAAAGGGCTTCAATCCTCACCCCAAAATGGTCTTTTCCACACCGCTCAGCGTAGGTGCGCAAAGCGAGTACGAATTTTTGGATCTTCGGATCGATCGGGACATGAGTCCCCGAGAGATCATGGATCGGCTCAACCGTGAGCTGACGGAGGAGCTTCGTATCACCGACGCCTACTTGCCAACCTCGGATTTTTCGGAAATTGCTTGGGCTACCTATGAGATCCGTCTTCATACCCGAGGGGGCTCCGATGCCTTGGCCGCAAGCATCACAGCCCGTCTTTCCGGCGACCCCTTGACCGTTGTCAAGAAGACAAAGGCAGGGGAGAGGGAAATCGATATTTTGCCTCTGATCCGTGAGCTGAACGCAACGTGGGATGCCGAGAATGAGGAGACCGTGCTGTGTGCCGTGTTGCGTGCTTCTGCTGCGGAATTTCTCAATCCGGAGCTGTTGATGACCGCTTTGAAACGGGAATGTGGCATTTTGTGTGGGGATCCTTCCAAGGAGTGGTACAGTATTCTTCGCACGGCGGTTCTCAAAGAGGATTTGAGTCTGTTTTCTTGATATTTTTTCAAAAATAT
>JAFTRT010000099.1 GCA_017462145.1 Clostridia bacterium | reverse complement strand
TTGCCTTTTGGAAGGCTTCCTCCAAAGGAATTGTTACCTGCTCCTTGTCGGTGTCCATGCGCCATACTGCCATACGGATGCAATCGGAAAAGCGTAGCGCAAGGCAAAGAAATTCGTCGTGGTAGTGGGATAGTCCCAAGGGATAGAAGGGGATCGCCGAGGGAAGCTCGTCGCGGTAGCTCTTGTAGCATGCAACCGCTTCCTGCATGAGCCAAAAGCAGTGCTCCGAGATCTCGGTCACCGCTCCGGAAAGATGAATTCTGCCAAGCATGGTGTTGATCATGTTCATCGCTGTGATATGTTCGTCGGCTTCTGCCATGGGATAAGACCAGATCGCGCCTTGCTCGGGCAAGACCGCTGTTGGAGCGGCTGCGGCGATCGGCGTGTTTTTGAGATAGTAGCTCTGATCTGAAACCGATTGCAGGTGTCCCATGGACAGCATAGCGTAATCCATGCGCATACCACCGCTCGAGCAGCATTCCCAAACGAGGTTGGGGTGGCGATCCATTGTTTCGCGCATCCAGGCAAGATAGGCACGATTGTGCTCCAGGAGTCCGTCCCCAAAACTGTCGGCGTTCCATTCGGTTCCCAAACCGATATCAATATTGTAGTCCATTTTCACATATCCCACACCGTAGTCACGAACAACACGATCGATAACCGACGTGGCATAGCTCCGAACCTTGGGGTTGCGAAAATCCAATTGGTATCTGCCGTGGTCAACCACTCTTTTGCCGTGGCGCAGGAAAAAGCAGTCGTCCTCCCATTCCGTGGCAAGCGGGCATTGAATACCCATGACCTCGATCTCCAGCCAGATGCCCGGAATCATGCCTTTTTTTTGGATATAATCAAAAACGTATTTGATCCCGTGGGGGAATCTGGGCGCAGCCGGTTGCCATTCTCCAACCGTTTCCCACCAAGTTCCATTGGCGTACCACCCTGCGTCCATGCAGAAATATTCCGCCCCCGTCTCTGCCGCGCGGTCAATAACGGGAATTTCCCGTTCCTCGGTGGGGTCACCCCAAAGGCAATTCATATAGTCATTGAAGATCACGGGGAGCTTGGAATTGGGTTGGTTGTTTTGAAAAATTCTGCGGCGGTAACGTGTCATTTGCGCCAGCGTGTCATTCAGATCCGTGCCGACCGCCACGCAGACCTTCACACTTTCAAAGGATTCTCCCGAGGCTAATTCTTTATACCACCCGTTTTCCTGCTCACTTGGGCCGCTGATTTTGAGGTAGAGCATATTGTCGCTGTCGCTGATCTCCCAAGCCCACGAGCCGTTATGCTCGATCTGAAACATCCAAGTGTTTTTTCTCTTTGGGTTCTCTATGATCGCCATAGGGAGATATTCCTTTGTGGACCAGCTTCCCGTATTTGAAACGGAGATGCGCTTGGTAGAAATACCTTTTTTGGGAAGCCCGTCCCAGCGTTCCAAGCCAAGATCAAGGAGGGAATACTCCTGCCAGTTGACCTCCCGCGACCAAGCGTTGTGGGGAAGGTGGAGTTTCAGGTCGTGGTCAGTATAGCCTTCGCCGCCGTCTATGCCCGTGTAGGAAAAGGAGGAAACGTATTCCAATCCGAGGGGGACCTGCCCGATGTTTTCCACTGTTGTCCATGCGCGGACTGTCGAGATCCCTGCGTAAAATTGATAGTGAACTGTAACGTTCATGCGTCCGTCGGAGAGCAGGATTTCCGCCAGTTGTCCGTTTGCCGTTTCACATATGTTGTGTGACCGATAGCGAAGCATCCGCGCGCCCACGCTTCCCGTGTGCTTGGCACCGTGAAGATCGTCCGGGTTCTCCCCGCTCACATGTATCTCGGCAAGCGGACACCAACAGGGCTTTTTTTCGCGAGCATCACCATTGCCATTTTTTGAAAAATCTTTTATCATGATACTTCCGTCTTCGGCAATGTCTACGATCATTGTGAACCCATTTTGGGATAAATTCAAAATCATAATTTCATATTCTTCCTTTCAAAATGTTCAAATTCAGTGCCGTTGTTCATATTTGCTTGGCAAGCTTCCTGTTTCTGCCTTAAATACCTTGGAGAAATAGCTTACATCGGAAAAGCCACACTGTGTGGCAACGCTTGTGATGCTATTATTTTCTGTGAGAAGCTCTTTGGCTCTTTCGATTTGCTTGGCTCGTATGTATTTTGAAATTCCCATGCCGAAATGGGATTTTGAAATCTGAAACAAACAGGAGCGAGAGATGTGAAAGATATTGCAAAGTTGTTCACAGGAAAGCGGTTCGGAAAGATGTGCGATAATGTATTGCTCTAACTGAAAGGCAATGTTATCGGGATTTTCTTTAATCAGTTTCTTCATGGAAACGTAGGATACAAGGGCATCTAAAATATTGGTGGCGGCTGAAATGGTGTCCGCATCCAATGGCAGGGAGGTTTTTCCGATTTCTGCTATCAATCGTCTCGTTTCCTCTTTGCTCAATCCATAGACAGCATTCATTTGAGCAGCGGTATTTATTGTTTCCTCAAGGGATTCACGGTTGGTCATATGCGATAGCAATGCATAGCCTAACAGTTTGCCGTTGATCAGAATGGGTGAAATCGCCTCGGTCAAGCCTGCGTGGCAGGTGTAAATATGCGCCGAGCCGATTTTCTTTGCTCGCTGGCACGCAAGAGTATCGCATTGTCGGCAACCAAGCCGTCCCTCTTTGGTTTTTCGGATTCGTTGACAGTAACTTGGAAGCTCGTGAGGATAGGCGACAATTTCGTTTTGCT
>JAFTRT010000006.1 GCA_017462145.1 Clostridia bacterium | reverse complement strand
GGAGAAGGCTTCCGTGAGGTGCGAACATTCACAACAGAGGGTGAAAGAACAGAGTGTGAAAGAAGCAAAGAGTGAAAGAAACAGATTTTTGCTTTGTTTTCCAATAAAAAAGAAACCCGATCGGTACCGTGAGGTGTCCGACGGGTTTCTCCCTTAGAAAAAGCGTAGCGACTTTTTGCTACACAAAGCGTAGGGCGCTGTTCCTATTTGTGTGAAGTTCTTTGAAGGTTTGGAAACTTTCTTTCAAGAAAGTTTCCAAAAACGCCTCCCCCCGCATCCTCAATAAGTTCCGCTATCGAGGAACCACTGGCCATTTTGGAGGGCCATGGTGATTTTCATCGTATCCCATTGATTGGGGTCAGACTGGGAATAGAAATCCACCTCAATGGTCACACGGGTTGCATTACTGGGCTTTACGATTTTTGCCGTTGAAAAATCGAAGACATATTTTTCCAGCTGAAAGGCCTGTTCGGCATTGGATTTCATAAAGTAGGTACTACCGGCGGCATCGGTATACTCGTAATAACGGGGAGAAAGAACGGAGGTATAGTCATCGGTCTCATCCCAAACACCGTCAAACAGCCCCATATAAATGGAATCCAGATAGCTTTGAGAATAGACCTTGGCAGCGGCCTCTTTCAACTCATCGATAGAGGCGTAGCCGCAATCCAGCCGAATATAATCATAATCGGTTGGGTCATCCTCGGAATAATACCAATCGTACTCTGTGGGGGTATAATCCACAGCATAATAGTAGCCGCTGTCATCGTGATGAACGGCTTCCTCCCCCTCACGGGCTTCCTTGGAGATCAGCAAATATTTCACCGGCTGTGTAAAGCCTGCACGGTAGGCCAAGATGGAGCCAAGGGTCTGGTCGGTGATATAGCAATAATAGATATACTGCGTTTTTCCGTCCTCGCCCTCTTTTTGCAAAACCTCCATGCTCTCCCACGGGTCATACACTCGCTCGTAGGTAGGAAGTCCGTCTCCGAAGAAAATCTCGTTGATTTCGGCAGAGGCCTCTACCAGCTCCCGAAAGCGAGCGTCCAGCTCGGCGTATTCGGGTGGCTTGGAGCAAGCCGTTACCGTCCACGGAAGCAGACACACGCAAAGCAACAGCAGCAGTGCCCTGCACAGCGTTCTTCTCTGTTTCATCGCCTTTTATCCTTTTTCTTTTCCCTTATTCTTGGTCCTCCGACAGATCGGCTTCCGGGGCAACGGCGGGTGCAAGCAGCTCTTCGGCTGCGGCCTCGGCACCTGCTTCTGACACCGCATCTGCCGACAACTCCTCGATTTCCTCCTCACGGGGCACCTTGGTAAAGTTGACCAATTTCTGCTCACCGCTCAGGCGCATCACAATGACACCGCCTGCGGTTCTGGAATAGACGGGGATTCCCGAAACGGGAGTACGAATGATGGTTCCGCTGTCGGTGATCATCATCAGGTCGTCATCCTCGCTCACCGAGGTAATGCCGCACAGCTTGCCCGTCTTATCGGACAGCTTGTGGCAGGCATAGCCAAAGCCGCCTCGATTCTTCATCTCTCTCATGGCCTCGAACTCGGTTCGCTTGCCAAAGCCCTTTTCGTTGATACTCACCATGGTTTCACCCTCGGTGACCATGGCCACGCCCGTAACGTAGTCACCCTCACGAAGCTTGATGCCTCGCACGCCGTGAGCCGTTCTGCCCATCGCACGGACGTTGCCCTCATCATACCGGACGGCATTTCCGTTTCTCGTAGCCAAAATGATGCTGCGAGTACCGTCGGTCTTCATGACGAACACCAGCTCGTCCTCCTCGTCCAACCGCAGAGCGATCTTACCGCCCTTTCGCTGGTACTCGTACTCGGACAGTAGCGTTTTCTTGATAATACCCTGCTTGGTCACCATGGTCAGATATTCGTGGTCGGTAAATTCTTCCACGCTGATCATGGAGGTGATCTTTTCACCGGGCTGCATCTCGATAATGTTGACGATATTGGTTCCCTTGGCCGTTCTGGATGCCTCGGGGATCTGGTATGCCTTGCGCATGTGAACCTTACCCAAATTGGTGAACATGAGCACGTAGGAATGAGAGTGGACAGCATTGACCTTTTCAATGAAGTCGTCCTCTTTGGTGACCATGCCGATGATACCCTTGCCGCCTCGGTGCTGTGCCGAATAGGTGTCGGCAGGCTGACGCTTGATATAACCGCTGTTGGTCAAGGTGATCACACAGTTGTGCTTTTCGATCAGATCCTCCAGCTCAATATCATCGGTAGCCGCTACAATCTCGGTGCGGCGGCTGTCAGCGAACTTGCGCTTGATCTCGTTCATTTCGTCCTTGATAATGCCTTCGATCTTGGCAGGATCGGCCAAAATGCCCTCCAGCTCCAAAATCAGCGCATGGAGTCTTGCCAATTCTTCCTCGATTTTTTCACGCTCCAGACCCGTCAGCTTGCCCAGTGTCATTTCCACAATGGCCTGTGCCTGCTCCTCGGAGAGCTGACGAACATTGCCCAGCTCTTCCTCAAAGCCGTCACGGTAGGTGACCGTAAAGAACTCGGCCATCAGCTTTTCCTTGGCCTCGGGAATGGACATGGAGCTCTTCATGATCTCCACGATGCGGTCAATGTTATCGGTGGCAATGTGATAGCCCTCCAAAATGTGGGCACGTCTCTTTGCCTTTTCCAGCTCGAACTGGGTGCGGCGGTAGATGACCGACCGCTGATGCTCAATGTAATGATCCAAAATTTCGGGAAGCGACAGGATCTTGGGCTCATTGTTCACCAGTGCCAGCATATTGATGGCACAGGTGTCCTCCAGCTGGGAATACTTGTAGAGCTGGTTGAGAATGACCTGTCCGTTGGCATCTCTGCGGTATTCTACCACAATGCGCATACCGTCTCTGCCCGATTCGTCACGCAGGTCGGTAATTCCCTCAATGCGCTTGTCCTTGACCAATCCCGCAATGGACTCGCACAAAAGGCTCTTGTTGACCCCGTAGGGGATCTCGGTAAAGATAATCCGTCTGTGCTCCTCATCGATCTCGGCACGGGCTCTCACCATCACCCGTCCCCGTCCCGTGGTATAGGCTTGCAAAATACCTGCCGTACCGTAAATGGTGGCTCTGGTGGGGAAATCGGGACCCTTGAGATAATTCATCAGCTCGGGAACCGTGCACTCGGGGTTTTCCATCCGATAAACGGTGGCATCGATCACCTCTCCTAAATTGTGAGGGGGAATATTGGTGGCCATACCCACGGCAATACCCACCGATCCATTGACCAACAGGTTGGGGAAACGGGAGGGCAACACCTTGGGCTCACGGCGGCGGTTATCGAAGTTGGGAACAAAGTCCACCACCTCTTTTTCCAGATCGCTCATCAGCTCGTCTGCGATCTTGGACATTCTGGCCTCGGTATAACGGTAAGCGGCGGCACCGTCTCCGTCCACCGAGCCAAAGTTTCCGTGACCCTCTACCAAGGGATACCGGTAGGAAAAGTCCTGCGCCATACGCACCATGGTGCCGTAAACGGCGGCATCTCCGTGAGGATGATACCGACCCAGTACGTTACCGACGGTGGTAGCCGGCTTGCGGAAGGGCTTGTCATAGGTCAGATTGTCCTCGTACATGGCGTACATGATACGGCGCTGACCGGGCTTCATGCCGTCCCGAACGTCGGGAAGGGCTCTGGCCGCAATGACCGACATGGAGTACTCAATGAAGGATTTTTTGACCTCCTTCTCCATTTCCACGTCTATGATCTTTTGGTCTTTATATTCGATATTTTCGTATTCCAATGCTTTTTACCTGCCTCATCTTGATTGTTTCGATCCTACGTTCCCCGGGGCTGTGGAAAACTTTTTCTCTGTTCGACAGAACTCCCCTTGATCCGACAAGGGTTTTCCGATTTTCCACAAGGTTTTCCACAGGTTGTGGAAAACTTTTAGATATCCAGATTCTCCGCAAACTTTGCGTTCTTCTCGATAAATTCCTTACGGGGTTCTACCTTATCTCCCATGAGCAGAGAGAACATTTCGTCACACGCCATGGCATCCTCCACGGTCACCTTCAACAGCGTCCGCTTCTCGGGATCCATGGTGGTCTCCCAAAGCTGATCGGCATCCATCTCACCAAGACCCTTGTAGCGGTCGGCCTCGGCACCTGCGCCCAGCTCGGCAATACAGCGATCCCGCTCCGCATCGGAGAAGGCGTAGAGCTCGGGGCCCTTGCCGCTTCTCTTATACACACGGTACAGAGGGGGCTGTGCCAGATAGATGTGGCCGTCGTCGATGAGCTGTCTCATGTGACGGAAGAAGAAGGTGAGCAACAAAATGCGGATGTGGGATCCGTCCACGTCGGCATCCGCCATGATAATAATCTTGCCGTAGCGGAGACGGTTCAGATCAAAGTCCTCGCCGATTCCACAGCCCAAGGCTTGAATAATGGGAATCAGAGAAGGGTTGGAATAAACACGGTCCAAGCGGTTCTTTTCTACGTTGAGCACCTTGCCTCGGAGGGGCAGGATGGCTTGGAATTTACTGTTTCTTCCCTGGGTTGCAGAGCCTCCTGCGGAGTCTCCCTCTACCAAATACAGCTCGGTCAAAGCCGCATTCTTTTCGTTACAGTCACGGAGCTTTCCGGGCAGAGAGGAGCCCTCCAAAAGCCCCTTGCGGCGCGTCAGCTCTCTGGCTTTTCTGGCCGCCTCTCTGGCACGGGATGCCGCCAGAGCCTTATCCAAAATGGCCTTTGCCGTGGCGGGATTTTCCTCCATGTATTCGGCCAGCTTGTTGTTGACCGTATTTTCCACCAAGACGCGGATCTCGGAGTTTCCAAGCTTGGCCTTGGTTTGGCTTTCAAACTGCGCATTCTCCAGCTTGACGCTGACGATGGCACAAATGCCCTCTCGCACGTCCTCACCCGACAGGTTTTTATCGCTGTCCTTGAGGATGCCTGCCTTACGGGCATAATCGTTGAGTACCTTGGTCAGACCCGATTTGAAGCCCGTCTCATGCATACCGCCCTCAATGGTGTTCATATTGTTGGCGAAGGTCATGATGGCTTCGTTATAGGAATCGTTGTATTGCAGGGCGATCTCTGCCACACTGCTTCCCTTTTCGCCCTTCATATAGATTACGTCGGGATGGATCAGGTCGCAATGACGGGACTCGTTGAGATAGCTGACAAAGCTGCGGATACCGCCCTCAAAGTGGAATTCGGTCTCCACGGGCTCCTCTTCTCTCTCGTCTCTCAGAACAATGCGAATACCGCCGTTCAAAAACGCCTGCTCCCGCATCCGGTTGGCCAGCGTTTCGTATTCAAATACCGTCTCCTCAAAAATGGTCGGATCGGGCTGGAAGGTGACACGGACGCCATGGGTCCGATCTCCCTGAACAGGCTCTTCCCGGAAGGGTCTTGCCACCCGTCCCCGTTCAAAGCGTTCGGTAAAGCGATGACCCTCATAGCAGTCGTCCAGCTCTACCCACTCAGACAGGGCATTGACCACAGAGGCACCCACGCCGTGCAGACCTCCTGCGATCTTATATCCCCCGCCGCCGAATTTTCCGCCGGCGTGGAGAATGGTATAGACCACCTCGGGGGTCGGGATCCCTTGCTTGGGGTGGATGGCCGAGGGAATGCCTCGTCCGTTATCCTCTACGGTGACGCTGTTACCGGGATTGATGGTGACCCGAATGCAGTCACAAAAGCCTGCCAACGCCTCGTCGATGGAGTTGTCCACAATCTCATAGACCAAGTGGTGCAAGCCTCGGATGGAGGTGGTGCCGATATACATACCGGGGCGTTTTCTGACCGCCTCCAGTCCCTCCAATACCTGTATTTGATTTTCATCGTAGACCTGTTGTCCGTTTTGTTCCATTTTTCTCTACCTTTCGTCGGCCGCAGCCGATAATTGCTCGTTGTCCGTAAATCTCTGCCTCAACGGGCAAAGCCCTGTCCGTTCATCCGCCCCATGAGAGCAGAGACCGACAGAGGGGAAAAGCAAATCCGATATTCTCCGTCCTCCCGATAGAGGACAAAGGATTTGGGAAGCTCCTCCGCAGCGGCACTTTCCGAGCGGTCGGTCCGCTCCTTGCCGCTTAAATATTTTCTTGTCACCGATGACACCGTGGCATTATCCATATCGAAAATTCCGATCACGGCGCTCATGCGGATATTTTTTTGATTTCCTACGTGTAAAAACATCAGCTTTCCTCTTCGTAGCATCCGCCACATACCCGGATCCGCTTGTCCGCACCCGTGCCCGTTCGTTCCTGTTCTTCACAGGTGGTCAGAATCACCTGCTTTCCCTTGATTCTGCTGACCAAATATTCCCGCCTGCCCCTGTCCAGCTCGGAGAGCACGTCGTCCAGCAAAAGCACGGGCTCATCCCCAAACTCTTCCCGACAGATTTCTCCCTCCGCCAGCTTCATAGACAGAGCCAAGGAACGCTGTTGCCCCTGTGAGGCGTAAATTCTTGCGTTTTTTCCGTTTAATCGGATGGTCAGGTCATCCTTGTGGATTCCCCACAACGTGGCTCCTACGGCAATTTCTCGGTCGTATGAGGAGGTGAGAAGCTGAACGTACCGTTCCTCGGTTCGTTTTCGGTCTGCATATTCCTCCTCGGGCTGTCCCGAGGAACCGTCGTACACCATAGAGGGCTTTTCCCGCTCTCCCGTCATATCCGCAAAGCACAGAGCCATCTGCTCCGACGCCCGTTTGACATAAGCCAACCGTGCCTCGGCAATGATGGCCGCCTCATGCGCTAACTTTCGGCTCCACAGCTCCACGGTGGCATCAAAGGTAGCACGGTCAAAGGGAGCGTTTTTGATCAGCGCATTGCGCTGCCGCAGGATATGATGGTAATTTTGCAGAGCGTGCATGTACATGGGATACAGGCCGCTGATGGCCATATCCAGATAGGTTCGCCGCATCCCGGGGCCGTCCTTGATGAGAGACAAATGCTCGGGACAAAAAAGAACGGTACGGAAGCTGCCGACCAGCTCCGACATCCGCTCGATGCGAACACCGTTCCGCTCGGCCACTCTCCGCTTATCCCGAAACAGGGTAAAGGACAGGTGCTGGTCTCTCGTCCGTCCCGTCTCGGTATACTCCATCTCCACCTTGGCAAAGGGAGAGCCGAAGCGGATCATCTCCGCTCCCACCGAGGTCCGAAAGCTCCTGCCCACAGAGCAGTAATACACTGCCTCCAACAGGTTGGTCTTTCCTTGGGCGTTTTCTCCGCAAATGAGATTGACGCCCTCGGAAAAATCCACCTTTGCCTCGGTGACGTTGCGAAACTCCCGAAGCGCTATGGATCTACAGATCATAAGAAAAACTCATTCCTTCATACGGACGGGCAGAAGCATAAAGATCTCCTCCCCTCCCGTTGTCTCATAATCGTTCTCCGCAGGCTGAATATTCATGCTGTTCAGAGGAGAGGACAGATCCACTGCCAACGTCTCGCCCTCGGAGGCACGAACGCTGTCGATGAGGAATCGGTTATTAAAGGCAATGATCAGATCGTCCCCCTCGTGCCGGATGGCCAGCTCGTCGTAGGTGCTGCCCGCAGAGGATACGGCAGAAATCTTGAGCAGATCGCCGTAAACGTGAAGCTTGACGTGAGAACGAACGCTGCCTGCGATCCGCTCCTCGGTGATCAGAGCCGCACGATCCAGCGCAGAGAGAAGCTCCTGGCGGTTAACCTTGAGATTGATCCGATGATTCTTGACGATGATCCGATCAAAATCGATATACTCGCCGTCCACCAGACGGGTAAAGAAGGTCAGCTCCCCAATGAGGAACACCACGTGCCGACGGGTTACAAAGAGCTGCATTTCCGCATCCTCGTCATCGGACAGCAGACGGGTCAGCTCGTTGACCGTTTTCACAGGCAAAATAAAGCCGTATTCCAAATGCTCGTTGCCGTTGGTATTCTTATTGACCAGCTCGGTACGACGGCGGCATTTGGCCAGCTTAAAGCTGTCACAGGCCACGGTCATAAGAGAGTCGTCGGTCACACGGACGTACGTGCCGTTGAGAACCGGTCTCTGGTCGTTGATGCCCATGGCAAAAGCTACCTTGCCCAACATCTTTTTGAAGATGGATTGACCCACCAAGAAGCTGCGGTTACTCGTCAGCTCGGGAATGGCGGGAAAATCGCTTCCCTTCAGAGCATTCATTTTATGAGAGGACTTTCCGCTGACGATGCTGGCAGACAGCTTCTCGTCCACGGTCAAGGTGACCTCTTCTCCCTCCATGACACGGAGGGTTTGGCTGAATTTCTGTGCATTGATGATATAGGAGCCTTCCTCAATGACCTTTGCCTCCACCGTGATGCGGACGCCCTTTTCCATGTCAAAGGTGGTCATAATACAGGTATCGGGCACCTTGGCCTCGATCAAGATTCCCTCCAGCGTAGAGAGAGTGGATTTTCCGGTGACGGCACACATCAGAGGAGACACGGCTGCACCGATGGCAGTACGGTTAAAAATAATTTTCATGAGCTTCTCCTTTTTATGGGTTCCCCGCAGGGATGAATGGTTTGTCTGGTTTCTCGCCCTCCCGAAGGAAAACGAAAGAAAGAACAGAATAAAAGAAATTAGTAGTAGTCGTATTAGGGGCTGTCGAAACTGTGGAAAAGTCCCGAAAGCCTTGCAACGGCTGAACTTGACAGGTGGCCCTTTCCTTGGCTTCCCATGGAAAATCCTATGGAAACGGTGTGGAAAAAATGAGCGTTTTCGGGAAAATACATTGCAATTTTGGCTAAATGCGGAAAAACGTCAGATCAAATCGAAAAAATGTATTTTTCCACATCCCCGTGTGGAAATTTGTTTTGAGCTTTCTTTTGTGGAAAACTCGTTTGGCAAGAGACCCAAACGGGGGTGCTGTGGAAAAGAG
>JAFTRT010000005.1 GCA_017462145.1 Clostridia bacterium | reverse complement strand
ACGCTGTCTATCTTTCTTCCTTCGCCACCCCATTTGAGGTGGCGGTGTTTTGGTGCTATAGCCGTACCGATGCCCGTCGGATCGGGCAAATGCTCTTGCGACGGGCCGATACCCTGAAGGTGAACCTGAAGCTTTGCGGTTTGTACGAGACCTACGGAGAACGCATTTGCGTAACCGTCAAGGGGAGGTGTGCCGTTTTGGTTCTATCGGAGATTCCCGTTACCGCAAGAGAGGTGTGCCGTCTGCTTTAACCTGCCGTAAAACGGGTGATGATAAAGTAGATTACACCGTATAAGGCCCCTGCCAACGTGCCGTACAGCAAAACGGGGCCGGCTACGGTAAAGATCTTGGCTCCCACTCCCAGGACAAAGCCCTCGGCACGGCTGTCGATGGCGGGAGAGGCCATGGCGTTGGCAAAGCCCGTAATGGGAACCAGGGTTCCCGCACCCGCCACTTTGGCGATCTTGTCAAAAATTCCAATGGCCGTTAGGGTAATGGCAAGGGCGATCAACGAGATCGACACCAAAGCTTTTGCCGTGTCTGCCTCCAGACCGCAAGGACCTTGATACAGCAGCAAAAGCCCTTGCCCGATGGCACAGATGCATCCGCCGATCAGAAAGGCAAATACACAGTTTTTGACAACGGGAGACTTTGGGGCATGAGCGGCGGCAAATTTCCGATATTGCTTGGGATCCATGTTCATAGGGAAAGCTCCTTTTTCGTTTTTTTTATTTTTTGCGAAAAAAAGGTGCCTTATTCGTTTTTTCCTCTTTACATTTTCCAAAAAACGGTGTATAATAGACGTAGAAAGCAGACGGGCGGTTAACCGCTCGGGAAAGGATGCGTATGAGCGAGCAATATATTGACGTGGATCGGAATAACAGCACCGAGCGGATCGCAGAGGCGGCCGTTAAGGCATGGGAAAAGACCGAGGAGCTGACGGCGGCGGCCGCAAAGTTTGTGAAGCTGAAAACGGCGGAGGCCAAGCTGAAATCTGCCTACACCAAGATGGGCAAGTATGCGTACCGACATTTGAGAATGGAGATCTCCGAAACCGAGAATTTGAACCGTACCATGGATCAGATCGATGGTCTTCGGGAGCAGGTCATCATGCTCCGCCGTGAGATCCAAGAGGATAAGAATCGGCGTGCCGAGCAAAAAAAGTTGGCAAAGGAAGCCGCTGTGGAAGCGGAGAACGCAGAACAATAAAAACAAGCTCCTTCGATACCGTCGGGGGAGCTGTTTTGTAACAGCGGTTTCTTGTAATACAATAAAAAACATCTTGATCTACAAATGAAATGACGATAAAAGAGGAGGAAAAGCATGAAAAGAATCGGATCCTTTTTCTTGTGCTTGGTGATGCTGTGCGGAATGCTATCCGGTTGCAATCTGGACATGAGCGATTTTCCGGAACACGGTGACCAGGACAGCGATGTGACGACGGTTACGCCCAACGGAGCCGAAGAGGGTGAGACGACGACAGACGACCAACAGGAAGAAACTACCGTTCACACCTGCTCCTTTTCGGATTGGAAACAGAATGCCTTGGGGCATTGGCAGCAGTGCTCGTGCGGTGAAATGAAAAACGTATTCGTTCACTCCTTTGGCGAGTGGGAGATCGTTGCGGCGGCTACCGAAACGGAAAACGGAAGCCGTGTAAGGGTCTGTAGCGTCTGTTCCTTTGAAGAGACGGTGGTAATCCCTGCGTTGAATCACGTACATACGTACGGCAACACGTTAAATAAGGATGCGGTATCTCATTGGTATGAGTGCAGCTGCGGAGAAAAGCAGGGCTTGATGTTGCACACCTTTGGCCCTTGGACGGTAATCAAGGAGGCTACCGGTACGGCTGAGGGGCTCAGAGAACGAACCTGCACGACTTGCTTCTATCGGGAAGAGGGAACGATTCCCGTTTTGGGACATACCCATACGTTCCGTACCACCATGAGTTCCAATGAGAGCTTCCATTGGTTTGTCTGTGCCTGCGGAGAGACCAAGGGCTTGGCAGGGCACAGCTTTGGCTCTTGGGTCGAGCTCCGGGCGGCAACGGAGACCGAGGCCGGTCAGAGAGAGCGGATTTGTTCGGTTTGCACCTACAAGGAGATCGGAACGATTCCCGTTCTGAGCCATGTTCATGCCTTTGAAACCGATTGGCGTTACGATACAACGGGGCATTGGCACGCCTGTAATTGCGGAGAAAAGCAGGGTCTTTCCTTCCACCAATACGGGGAGTGGACCGTCACCAAAGAGGCGACGGAGACCGAGGAGGGAAGCCGAATCCGTACGTGTACCGATTGTACCTACCAAGAGGTGGCAGCCATTCCCATGCTGGGACATACGCACGTCTATTCCGATACGTGGAGTTATCATGAGACCGGCCACTGGCAGGCGTGTGCCTGCGGCGAGACTCGCAATTTGAGCGGACATGTTTGGGGCAATTGGACGGTGACCAAGGATGCAACCTGCTCAGCAGCAGGCCTCCGTGTGCATACTTGCTCTTTCTGCTCTTATCAAGCGTCGGAAAGTATTCCCGCATTGCCTCATACCCCTGTTGCCGACAGTGCGGTGGAGGCGAACTGTAAGACGACCGGTCTTTCGGCAGGCTCCCATTGCGGTGTTTGCTCTACCGTTCTTGTGGAGCAGATGGTATTGCCCATTGCACCGAATCGGCATGACCGTCTCAGCGGAATCTGCGGACGGTGCGGTGCCGCATTAGCATATCCCACGCACACGTCCATTCACTTTGGGGATTCTAACGGATCTGCCCGTGATTATATCATGCTGGTGAGACAGAATCGGTACCATTATCTGTACGGTACCCAAACGTCTACGGATGCAGTGCCTCAAGCTGCCTACAAACGCAATCAGCGCTTGGAAACCATGTATCATATCGATGTCAAAATGGAACAAGCACAAGACGGTGGTTCGGGTAGTGCGGGCTTTCGGACAAAATTGATGGCAGCTACCAATTTGTATGACCTGATGGTTCCCGACTGCTGGTGGGGCTTGGAATACAACGGCTGTGCGGTCAATTTGGCAAGTCTTGGCGAATTTCATGAGGACGAATCCTATTGGTTGGACGGATATCGGGATGCATATTGGATCCATAACCGCCTCTATACCATCGTGGGGGATGCTAATTTGGAATTGTACGAGAATATGGAAATCATGGCCTATAACAAGGTGATCGCAGAGGAATATGATCTGAATCTGTATCGGGCGGTTCAGAACGGAACGTGGACCTTGGAGTACGTAGCGGAGCTGGCCGATGCATTTGATCCCACGTTGATGGATGCTGACCCTGACAATGATCTATACTGCGTGATGTATGATATGCATTCCCTCGTAAGCGGACTGTGGTCGGCGGGCATGACCCTGCTGAAGACCAGCCGTTCTACCGCTACCATTATCAATCAGATCAACATCGATCAAGTGATTTCCGCTTGCGAAGGGGTGAGTGGGATGATGGAGAAAGCGTCGT
>JAFTRT010000098.1 GCA_017462145.1 Clostridia bacterium | reverse complement strand
CCCGATTTTTATTTCGAGCGGTACGATTGCGTCACGCCCGCATTTTTGGCGGAGCACGGCATACGAGCTCTTTTGATCGATATTGATAACACCTTGGCTCCCTACGAACAGCCTGACCCCGACGAGCGGTTGCTCCGTTGGTTTGAAGAACTGAAAGCCGCAGGCATTGGTGCCGCCTTGGTGTCTAATAATTTTCCGCCCCGTGTGGAGCGGTTCAATCAAGCCTTAAAGCTGCCTGCCTACCCCAATAGCGGTAAGCCCGGCACCAAGGCGTTTTTTGCCGCTATGCAGGAGCTTGGCGTTGCTCCCGAGGAAACGGCAGGTTTGGGTGACCAGCTGTTTACCGATACGTGGGCGGCACACCGTGCAGGGATTCAATCCATCATCGTCCCTCCCATCCGAGATAAAAAAACTCTGTTTTTCCGCTTTAAGCGGCGGATGGAGCGACCTTTTTTTCGTCGTTATCGGAAAAAGAATCCCTCTGTCTCTGCTCAGCAGGAGGAGTCGGTATGAGTCATCCTACCTTTGGCCCCGGCGGAAACAGCGAGTCCTTTTACGCAGAGGGGAACAAAAGCACCCTGCAAGCACCTGCCTGGCTTCGTCAAAAAGGACTGGATGCGTATGAGTACGAGGCGGGGAACGGTCTGAACGCAGGGGAGGCAACCCTCCGTGCCATCGGAGATGCCGCAAAAGAGCATGGAATCCTCATGTCCTTTCACGCCCCTTATTTTATCTCGCTGTCCGGCAAAGAAAAGGAAAAAAGAGATAAGAGCATCGAATATATTCGCCGTTCGCTTTGGGCTGCCGAATTGTTGGGTGCCGATACCATCGTGATCCATGCGGGCGGTACCTCCGGAATGGCCCGTGGGGATGCGTTGGCTTTGGCGGCCGATACGTTGGAGCGCAATCTGGAGATCAATGGCAAAACGGCTGTCCGCATGGGAATCGAGACCATGGGAAAGGTCAATCAGCTTGGTACCTTGGAGGAGGTCTTGTCCCTTTGCCGTATTTCTCCCCTCTACTGTCCTGTGGTGGATTTTGGCCACATGAATGCAAGAGAGCAGGGGAACTGTTTTTCGGATTGTGACAGCTACCGCAGGGTGTTTGATGCCATCGGTACGGCTTTGGGAGATTCCTATGCCCAAAGGTTACACTGCCATTTGTCCAAGATCGAATATACTGCGGCAGGGGAGAAGAAGCATCTGACCTTTGCCGATACGGTTTACGGACCCGAATTTGAGCCTCTTGCAGAGGCAATCATCAAAGAAAATACAGCGCCGAGAATCATTTGCGAATCCGCAGGAACCATGGCTGAGGATGCCCTTGCCATGAAGCAGATGTGGCTCGCCGCAGGAGGAATGTTATGACACAGTTAACTCGTTTTCAGGCCGCTTTGGCCAAGACCGACGCAGAGGCCGCCATTTTGTCGTCCTCTCTCTCTCAACGGTATCTGTCGGATTTTGATTATACCGACGGTTACGTGCTGGTGACCCCGAAAAAAGGCTACCTGTTGGCGGATTTCCGCTATATCGAGGTGGCACGGAAGCAGGTGACCGAATTTGAGGTGGTGCTTCCCAAGGGTGGAATGTTGGATGCTTTGTCCGATTTGCTTCGGGAATTGGATCTGCACACGGTTGCCATTGAGGAGGAAGAGCTGTCCTGTGCGGCTATGGAGCGGATCAAGGCCAAGCTTCCCGAAGGTGTGAACTTGGTGTCGGGTGCATCCCGTCTTTTGACCGAGCAGAGAGCGGTCAAGCTTCCTTATGAGTTGGAGCGCATGGCTGCCGCACAGGATATTACGGATCGTGCCTTTGCCCATATTCTCCCGATTTTGGCAGACCGTACCCCCACACTGACCGAGCGTGACGTGGCGTTGGAACTGGAGTTCTTTATGCGGAAGAACGGTGCCGAATCGGTTGCCTTTGATACCATTGCCGTATCGGGTTCCGCATCCTCTTTGCCTCACGGCGTCCCCAGAGATCTGCCTCTGTGCGATGGATTTTTGACCATGGACTTCGGTGCAAAATATCAGGGCTATTGTTCGGATATGACCCGTACCGTGGTATTGGGCAAGGCGACTGAGGAGATGAAATTGGTTTATGAGACGGTTCTGACCGCTCAAAAGACGGCGCTTGCCGGGATTTGCGGCGGTATCGGATGCCGTGCGGCAGATACCATGGCACGGGACGTGATCGTCAAAGCAGGTTACGGAGAGGCCTTTGGCCATTCCTTGGGTCATAGCGTGGGAATGTTTATTCACGAGAGCCCTCGGTTGGCACAAAGCGTCGCACCCGAGATCTGCTTGCAGGCAGGAAACGTGGTAACGGTGGAGCCGGGCATTTATCTGGCAGGCCGTTTTGGATGCCGCATTGAAGATATGGTTGCCATTGCGGAGGACGGAAGTCTTCTCAATTTCACCAAGAGTCCCAAGGACATGATGGAGCTCTGATGTCGCTCTGTTGACTTTGGTAGGACGGAAAGGACGGATATGAACACGTGGATCTTGCTCATCACCGAGATCATCGGAACGGTTTCGTTCTCGCTCTCTGGTGCTTTGGTGGGGGTTGGGTGCGGTTTGGATATGATGGGCGTTCTGTTGGTTGGCTGTATCACAGCCACGGGAGGCGGCATCCTGCGAGACGTTCTGTTGGGACGGTTTCCACCCGCCATCTTCCAAAATTGGCATCTTGCGCTGATTGCCGCTGTTACCGCCCTTGCGGTGTTTTGGATCTCGTATGCCAACCGACGGCATTTTGACCGTATGCGGACGGGTGTAGAGCGGATCAACAATATTTTCGATGCCATGGGTTTGGCCTCCTTTTCGGTCATGGGCGTAGAGTCCGTTTGCCGGGGAAATTATGACGAAAATGTCTTTTTGGTACTGACCATCAGTACGTTGTACGGGGTAGGCGGCGGTATCATTCGAGACATTCTCACCGATTCTATTCCTTACGTGTTCAAAAAGCGGATCTATATGACGGCCGCATTGGCAGGCAGCGCCCTGTATTACGTGCTGCGGCGGATGGGAGTGGAGCTTCTTCTCTCCACCATTCTTGCCATGCTGTTGGTCTTTTCCGTGCGGATGTTAGCCACCAAATTTCATTGGCGGCTTCCGGTGGTACCCTTGGAGAGCAACGGACGGAACGAAAAAAAGCCACCTGAATCCAAATAAATCATGGGTGCGGTCTTTGACCGCACCTTTTTTTGGTCGAAAAAGCAAAAAATGTTGCCGTCCCTGGTGAAAAGTGCTTGAAAAAT
>JAFTRT010000097.1 GCA_017462145.1 Clostridia bacterium | reverse complement strand
TTGAGGGTCTTTTCTTCCAAGAAAAGACCCTCAAAAACCCCTTCTAACCACCATAAGTACGGCGCATTTGTTTACGGTATTGCGTAGGAGTATAGCCGACCCGTGCTTTGAAGCAACGGGAAAAATAATTATAATCCTCAAAGCCGACGGTCTGTGCGATCTTACGCAGGGTAAGCATATCCTCCAACAAAAGCCGTTTGGCCTCCTCCATCCGCTCATCCAACAAATAGGCAACGATGGAGCGCCCTGTCTCCCGCTTAAACACCGTATCGCAATAGACGGGAGAAAAGTGCATCTCTTTCCCCACCTGTTCCAAGGTAATCCGCTCGGACAGATGGGTATGGAGGTACCGTAGAATCCGCTCGGTCAGTTGGCTGTAAGAGTGGGCTGTCGTTTGGCCGATCAGCTCCAAGATGGCCTCCAATACGATCCCCAACCGTCGTTCGTTCCCCTCTCCGGGTCGTTCCTTGATCTCATCGCAAGCCGCCAGCAGCAGCTTGATCTCCCGTCGAACGCTTTTCGCAAGATATCGAGGAAGAGTCAATTCCTCTTCGGTATAAAAATTGAAGCTGACGTAATCCACTTTGGACGAACAAGGCATGCGCTCTCGCAGACAGCCTTTTTTCAAAAAAATACCGTCTCCCGAGCCAAGCGACACCGTCTCGCCGTCGATTCGATAATTCAATTGTCCCTCCAACACCAATGTCAGCTCGTAAAACACAATCTGTCTGGGGGGGATTTCGGGAACCTCCCCATACCGATTGTGTCGAAAAAAGATCAACTCTGTTTGCTTCATCATCTTAAAATTATGCTATTTTCCCCTCACAAAATGAAGATAATACCTTGTTTTTACCAAAATATTATGCTATCATTATCTTAACACAAAGCAATACGCTTGTCAAGGAGGTTTTTTATGATTCGTCTTTGCGCATTTGCCGACGAGGCAGGAGCCGCTCTTTCCGAGCAGATCGCCGCTTTGAAGGCACACAACATCTCATTGATTGAGATCCGCAGTATCGACAAAAAGAACGTTTCCAAATTCACCGATGAGGAAGCAGCAGAATATGCCCGTATTCTGCGGGAAAACGGCATCGGCATCTGGTCTGTGGGCTCTCCCCTTGGTAAGGTGGATCTCTCCGAGGCCGATGCACACATGGCCACGGTTCGCAGAGTTTGTGAGATCGCCAAGATCTTTGGTGCAAAGCGGGTTCGGATGTTCAGCTTTTATCATGCAGAGGGTCAGGGCGAGGCCGTTATTGCCGCCCTGCGCCGCATGGCCGAAATTGCCAAGGAATTCGACTTGATCTTCTGTCACGAAAACGAAAAAGCCATTTACGGCGATGTGACCGAGCGAGTAGAGGAGCTGATGGCCGCTGACGTAGACGGTCTCCGCTTTGTCTTCGATCCTGCCAATTATATTCAGTGCGGCGTGTCGGTTCCCGATGCGTTGGGCCGACTCTTTGACCGCACCGATTACTTCCACATCAAGGACGTGGTAGCCGAAACGGGAGAGTTGGTTCCCTCCGGTTACGGCGATGGCTTCATTGACGGCATGGCACGCCGTATTGCCGACTCCGGCAAGGATTACGTGCTGACACTGGAGCCTCACCTGAAGGTTTTTGCAGGCTATGCGGAGATCGACGGTGAAGAGATGAAACACCGCTTCCACTTTACGTCGGCCGCAGACAGCTTTGCCGCTGCCGCCAACGGATTGAAGGACGTACTCCGCAAGGAGGGCTACCGTGAGGTGAGCATCAACGAAAATGAAAAAGGATGGGCACGGGCATGAAATTCGGATTGAATCTTTTTTCCTTGCGAAAGCAAATTGAAACTCCCGAGACCTTTTTGGAAACCGCTTTCGCACTCAAAGAAATGGGGTACTCCTATCTGCAATTTTCGGGCGCTCCCTTTGACAAGGATGTGATCCGTACGGTCAGTGAAAAAACCGAGCTTCCCGTGGTGCTGACTCACGTTCCCCTTGACCGAATTTTGAACGACACCGATACGTTGGTGAAAGAGCACGACTATTTCGGTTGCCGCAACGTAGGCTTGGGCATGATGAAATTCAGGGATCAGACCGATGAGCAAATCTTGGCAAACATCGCTTTGTTGGAGGAAGCCGGTCAAAAGCTTCAAGCAAAGGGCGCCAAGTTCTTTTATCACCACCACGCCCACGAGTTCTGCAAGCTGACCACGGGACAGACCATCTTCGATTGCATTTTGGAGCGAACCGAGCACGTCAATATCACCTTGGATACCTACTGGCTCCAAATGGGCGGTGTCAGCATTTTGGACTATATTCAAAAAGCCGAGGGGCGGTTGGAATGTGTTCATCTGAAGGATTTTCTGCCCACCTATGACACAGCCGACGGCAAGTTAGCCCCCGCTTTTGCCCCTGTTGGAAGCGGTAATATCAACTGGAAGCAAACCATTGACGCCCTGAAGGCGGCAAACGCCACCTACTTTTTGGTGGAACAGGACAATGCGGCACTCACCGAGGATCCCTTGGGTCAGGTGGGCTCCAGCATCCGTTATCTGAATCAGCATTTCGGCAACTGACCGAATCACAGAAAAAGGAGAACAGTATGAATATCGTACGTTACGGCATCATCGGCCTTGGCAACCAAGGCACCAAATATCTCAAGGATATTTCCATTGAAAAAAAAGTTCCGGACAGCGTGGTCTCCGCTGTCTGCGACATCAACCCCGACAAGCTGACAAGAGCAAAAAAAGAGTTTGGCTTTGACGGTGCGGTTTTTACCGATTACAAAGAAATGGTAAACAGCGGTCTGGTGGATGTGATCCTCATTGAGGTTCCCCACTATCTGCATCCCGAAATGAGCATTTACGGACTGACCCACGGCGTTCACGTGCTGTGCGATAAGCCTGCGGGCGTTTATACCAAGCAGGTCAAGGAAATGAATGAGGTTGCCGATCGCTCTGACCGTCTGTTCGGTCTGATGTTCAATCAGCGTACCAACTGCTTGTACCGTAAAATGAGAGACATGATCTTGGGCGGTGAGTTGGGTGAGATCAAGCGTGTCAACTGGATCATCACCAACTGGTTCCGCTCCCGTTGCTACTACGAATCCTCCTCTTGGAGAGCCACATGGCGAGGCGAGGGCGGCGGCGTTCTGCTCAACCAGTGTCCCCACCAATTGGATCTGCTTCAGTGGGTGGTAGGCATGATGCCCAAATCCATTCACGCCTTTTGCCGCTACGGCCAATGGCACGATATTGAGGTTGAGGACGACGTGACCGCTTATTTGGAATACGAAAACGGCGCAACCGGTGTCTTTGTGACCACCACGGGAGAAGCAGGCGGCACCAACCGTTTGGAGATCGTAGGCGATAAGGGTAAGCTGGTTGCCGATCAAGCGGCCAAAAATCTGGTCTTTACCAAGCTGGCCGTGGGGGCTCATGAATTTAGTGAGACCACCGACAAGGCGTTCGGTGAGCCCGAAAAAACCATCATTGAGGTAGAGACCGACGGAGAAAATCCCCAGCATGCGGGTATTCTGCGCAACTTTACCAACGCAGTTCTGGGCAAGGAGCCCCTCTTCGTTCCCGGCCAGGAGGGTCTGAACGGTGTTCAGATCATGAACGGCATGCTGCTGTCCTCCTTCCTCGGACGGGCCGTCGAGCTCCCCATCGACGACGAGCTTTACAAAGCAGAGCTGGATCGCCGCATCGCTGAAGGCCGTGACAAGCAGGTAGAGGAAAAGGTATTTGATACCGAAGGTAGCTTTAACGCTTAAAACCTCTGCCAACCATTGAAAGGGAGACAAAAGATGAAGATATCCATTGTAGGAACCGGCATCATCGGCAAGGTGCATATCCGTTATCTCCAAGAGCTGGGCGAGGAGATCGTCGCCCTGTGCGATACAGATGAGAACAAAGCTCGTCGGGTAGCCGAGGAGTTCGGACTCACCTGTCCCATCTTTGCAGACTATTCGGACATGCTTCGGGTACAAAAAACCGATGCGGTCCATATCTGCACCCCCCATTATCTTCACGCAGACATGGTGGTAACAGCGCTGGCGCAAAATGTCCATGTGCTTTGTGAAAAACCGCTTTGCATTCACAAAGAGGATATCCCCCGCATTTTAGAAGCGGAAAAAGCCTCTTCTGCTACCTTGGGCGTCTGCTTTCAAAACCGCTACAATCCTGCCAACCGCTTTGTCAAAGAGCTGTTGGCAGAAGATCCCCCCGTGGGTGCCCACGGGTCGGTGGTCTGGAAACGAACCGATGACTACTACCGCTCGGCGGAATGGCGAGGCAAATGGGCCACCGAGGGTGGGGGCGTGATGATCAATCAGGCCATTCATACGTTGGATCTGTTGCTGTGGCTGATGGGCGATCCCGATACCGTCCGTGCTACCGTGTCCAATCTGACCCACGGCGAGGTGATGGAGACTGAGGATACCGCTGTCTGTTTCTTTGGCGGCAAGCACCCCTTTGATCTCTTTGCTACGGTATCCGCCGAGACCGATCACCCCGTCCTGCTGCAGATCCGCACCGAAAGCGGACGGCGGCTAACCCTGTTGCCCCATTCGGTAACCGAGGGAGATTCCGTTCTGTTTTCCGAAGAAGCACAGCCCGTTTGCGGCAAGCCCTGCTACGGCAACAGCCACAAACGTTTGTTTGCGGATTTTTATGCATCCATCCGAGAGGGGCGACCCTTTTCCCTCCACGGAGCAGAGGGAGCACGTGCTGTCCGTGCGGTTCTTTCCATCTATGAAAGTAAAGGAGAGATGATTTCGCTATGAGAGATTTTTTTGATTCCAATTTGCTCTTGGAGGGAGAGAGCGCCCAACGGATCTATCAGGAGATCCGTGATCTCCCCATCATCGATTACCACTGTCATCTGAATGAAAAAGAGATTGCAGAGGACAAGCAATACGAAAGCATCGGCGAGCTGTGGCTGGCAGGCGACCACTACAAGTGGCGTGCCATGCGGCTGTGCGGTGTAGAGGAACGGCTCATTACGGGAAACGCCTCCTATCACGACAAATTTCTGGCCTACGCCGCCATCATGCCCAAGCTCATCGGAAATCCCCTCTACTATTGGACCCATTTGGAGTTGCAACAGATTTTCGGTATTTCCCTGCCCCTCAACCGTGACACGGCAGAGGAGATCTGGAAACGAGCCAATGAAGTCCTCCAAGGACTTTCGGTTCGCTCCTTGCTCAAGCAGTTCAAGGTGGAATTCATCGCAACCACCGACGACCCCGAAAGTCCCCTTTCCTACCACGGAACCGTAGACGGCATCCGTTTGACGCCCACCTTCCGTCCCGACCGCTGTCTGGCAGAGGGAATGGACAAAAAAGCTTTGGAGAAGCGGTTGGATTTTTTTGTGGAAAAAGGATGCCGCATTGCCGATCACGGCTTTGACAACGTGGGGGAGGATACCTCCGATCTGGAATGGCTCATGGAGGCCTGTGCGGACAGGGGGCTTCTGCTCCAGCTTCACTTCGGCACCTTCCGCAACATCAACAGCCAAGCCTTTTCTGCCATCGGTCGAGATGCGGGCTTTGACGTATTCCGCGGAACGGTGAACACCGACGGCATCGCCTGTGTGTTGGATCGAATGAGCGGCAAAGGCAAGCTCCCCGCAACCGTTCTCTATACCCTCAACGATGCCTATGCCCGTCCTCTTGCTGCCATCAGCGGCGGCTTCCGAAACGTGTATATGGGGGCCGCTTGGTGGTTCAACGACACCGTAGAGGGAATCCGCCGTCAGCTGGACACCGTGGCAGAATATGCGGCACTGGGCACCAATCTTGGCATGCTCACCGACAGCCGCTCCTTCTCCTCCTACGTTCGCTTTGATTTCTTCCGTCGGATTCTGGCCTCTTACATTGGCCGTAAAGTGGATCTGGGCGAGTACGACGGAGCAGCGGCTGCGACACTGGCAAAAGATATCAGCTATTATAATGTAAAGGAGATCCTGTCATGATGAAAATGACCTTTCGCTGGTATGGCGAAAACGATTGCATCCCCCTGAACTACATCAAGC
>JAFTRT010000096.1 GCA_017462145.1 Clostridia bacterium | reverse complement strand
TTGTAGGTGTCAAATTCTTTCCACCAATACAGAGGAGCGGTGATATCCACAGACACAAAGATCTGCCGCAAGAATTTTCTGTGGTCACTGCCTGCCTTGGCCAACCGTTTTGCAAGGTCGAGGTCATTTTCTCCCAAAATATAGTTTCCGTTCTCGTCGTAACGGCTGTCTGAGCGTGCCCAGCTATTCAGCGGATTTCGGGCACCGCGAATGGCATTTTCCAGATTCATCACCGAGGTTCGTTCCAATTTGATCATCGTCGCTACCTCCTTATATTTCACAATCCAAAACCACACGGGACTCAATCACGCTTCTGACGAAAGCAGATACCTTCAAGTGCTCCGGATGTCCCGCATAGAATTTCATATCCTCCACCGAGTCAAACTCGGTCAAAAGGCACAGATCCATGGACATATCGGTGTGGGTGATATCCAATCCGACCTCCATACGCTTGATTTGAGTAATGAGGGGCAAAAGTGCATACAGCCGATCACGAACCAGCTCCATATTCTTCTCTTTGGTATTTCCCTCGCCCTCCGGCTTAAACTTCCACATGACGATATGACGAATCATACCCGTTCTCCCTTCTATGGTCGAGATAACCCGACTGTTTTCTTTTTTACTATCTTAACATAAAAAGAATGAAAAGTCAATTGACTTTTTGCAATTTTCATGATATGATATAAGATAGCTTATTGATTGCGAGGTATCTGCGATGGAATATTGCTTTTCCGATAAAATTGCGGCGCTCAAGCCTTCAGCCATCCGAGAGATCTTCAAGAGTCTGACCGACCCGGAGATCATCTCCTTTGCCGCAGGAAATCCTGCACCGGAGTCTTTTCCCGTGGAGGAACTGGCTGCTCTTTCCGATAAAATCTTCCGTGAACAAGCGGTAACGGCGCTTCAGTACAGCATTACCGAGGGCTATACACCCTTGCGTGAGGCCATTGCCCTTCGCCAGCGCCGCCGCTTTGGCGAAAGCATGGTTCGGGACGGAGATATGACACTGGTGGTGTCGGGAGGACAACAAGGCATTGAGTTGGCCACCAAGGTTTTGTGCAATGAGGGAGACGAGGTCATCTGTGAGGATCCCAGCTTCATCGGTGCGCTGAACGCATTCCGATCCTGCGGTGCCAGAACGGTTGGTGTTCCCATGGAGTCAGACGGCATTTCCGTGGAGGGCTTGGAGCAGATGCTCCGTGACCATCCCCGTGCCAAGCTGATCTATCTGATCCCCACCTTCCACAACCCAACGGGAATCACCATGAGTCTTTCCAAACGTCGCCAAGTGTTGGCGTTGGCCAAGCAATACGGCGTGCCCATTCTGGAGGACAATCCCTATGGCGAGCTCCGCTTTGCGGGCGAGGAAATCCCCACGCTGAAAAGCATGGATGAGGACGGCGTGGTGATCTATTGCTCTTCTTTCTCCAAGCTGCTGTCGGCAGGTATGCGTGTGGGCTTTGTCATTGCTCCCTCTGCTGTGGCCACCAAGATGGTCGTAGCCAAGCAGAGCGAGGATGTTCACACCAACATCTTTTTCCAAATACTTTGCCACCGTTACATAACCGAATGTGATCTGGATGCCCACGTGGCCGCCATCAATGCTCTATACCGCCAAAAATGCAATCTGATGTTGGATTGTATCCGGCGTTACATCCCCGCCGACCGTGCCACCTTTACCCAACCCGAGGGGGGGCTCTTTCTGTGGGGTACGTTGACGGGGGCGCCCGATTCGGATTCCTTCGTACAAAAGGCATTGGCCAAAAAAGTGGCAGTGGTGCCGGGAAAGACCTTCCTGTGCGACCCGTCTCTCCCCTCCCCCTCCTTCCGTCTGAATTATTCCACGCCCTCCGATGAGCAAATCGAGATTGGAATCCGGCGGTTAGGCGAGGCGCTCACCGAATATTGATCTTTCAGGAGGATATCATCATGTTTCAAAATCAAAAAGTGGTCTTTTCCGGGGTACAGCCCAGTGGAAATCTGACCATTGGTAACTATTTGGGAGCCATCCGCAATTTTTCTCTGTATTCCGAGGAATACAAATGCTTTTACTGCGTGGTAGATCAGCATGCGATCACGGTTCGTCAAGTCCCCGCCGAGCTTCGTCGGCGCACGTATGAAACTCTGGCACTTTACATAGCCTGCGGTCTGGATCCTGAAAAGAACACCCTATACGTCCAGTCTCACGTTCACGAACACACAGAGCTGGCATGGCTCCTCAATTGCTTTACCATGTTCGGCGAGCTTTCCCGCATGACCCAGTTCAAGGACAAAAGTGCCAAGCATGCGGAAAACATCAATGCAGGGCTCTTCACCTATCCTGTGCTGATGGCGGCAGATATCCTGCTCTACCAGACCGACGTAGTGCCCGTGGGAATCGACCAGAAGCAACACGTGGAGCTGTGCCGTGACGTGGCAGAACGCTTCAACGCCATCTATCCCGACACCTTTACCATTCCTCAGCCGATCATTTCCAAATCGGGCATGAAGATCATGTCCTTGGCAGAACCCACCAAAAAAATGTCCAAGTCGGATGAGAATGTCAATGCCGTGGTCTATATTTTGGATGACAAGGACACCATTATCCGCAAGTTCAAGCGTGCAGTAACCGACTCGGAGACCTGCGTTCGCTTTGCGGAGGGCAAGGACGGCATCAACAATCTGATGACCATTTACTCCTGCTTCACCGGTAAGACCATGGAGGAGATCGAACGGGAGTTTGAGGGCAAGGGCTACGGCGACTTTAAGCTGGCTGTGGGTGAGGTGTGTGCCGATGCACTGTCGGGTGTACAGACCCGTTACAAGGAGCTGTTGGCTGACAAGGCAGGGCTGGAGGCACAAATGAAGAAGGGTGCCGAGGAAGCCTCCTACTACGCTCGCAGAACGCTGGGCAAGGTTCAGAAAAAGCTTGGATTTGTAAAGCTGTAAGAATCTTTGATAAACTATTGACAAAGCCGGTAAAATCATTTATAATATAAGTTGTGAAATCAAACAGAAAGGTATGGTCTATTTCATGGAACAGGCAAAGCTTAACCAACTGAAACAAACCGCCGCCAAGGTTCGTCTCGGCATTCTCGAGGGCGTTCATGCGGCAAGCTCCGGACATCCCGGCGGATCGCTCTCCATCGCAGAGCTGATCACCTATCTCTATTTTGCAGAGATGAAGGTGGATCCCTCTAATCCCACGTGGGAGGACAGAGACCGTTTCGTTCTCTCCAAGGGTCACACCGCTCCTGCTCTGTACGCCGCTTTGGCTGAAAAGGGCTATTTCTCCAGTGAAGAGCTGAAGAAGCTCCGCCACGTGGATTCTTTCCTCCAGGGTCACCCCGATATGAAAGGCACCCCCGGCGTGGATATGTCTACCGGTTCTTTGGGTCTGGGCTTCTCTTCCGCTTGCGGAATGGCACTGGCCGCCAAGATCGACGGGAAGGACTACCGCACCTACTCCATCGTAGGCGACGGCGAAAGCGAAGAGGGACAGATTTGGGAAGCAGCGATGTTTGCCTCTCATTATAAACTGGACAACCTCTGCCTCATCGTGGACTGGAACGGTTTGCAGATCGACGGTCCCGTAGCTGAGGTTATGAATCCCACACCTCACGATAAGAAGTTGGAGGCCTTTGGCTTCCACGTGATCTGCATTGACGGTCACGACTTTGAGCAGATCGAAGCTGCCTTTGAGGAAGCAAAGACGGTTAAGGGCAAGCCCACCGCTATCATTGCAAAGACCGTCAAGGGCAAGGGTGTTTCCTTTATGGAAAATCAGGTCGGATGGCACGGCTCTGCTCCCAACGATGAGCAGTATGAAACCGCTGTAGCCGAGATCAAGGCAACGATGTAAGGAGGGGAAAATCATGGCAGATAAGATTGCAACCAGAGAAGCCTATGGTGCGGCACTTGCCGAGCTGGGCGCTCAATATGATTTTGTGGTAATGGATGCCGACCTGGCCGCCGCTACCAAGACCGGAATGTTTAAGAAAGCATTCCCTGACCGTTTCTTTGACTGCGGTATCGCAGAAGGAAACATGATCAGCGTTGCCGCAGGACTTGCCGCCGCAGGTAAAACGGTATTCGCTTCCTCCTTTGCAATGTTCGCCGCAGGACGTGCATTCGAGCAGGTTCGTAACTCGGTTGGCTATCCTCACCTGAACGTCAAGATCGGTGCAACCCATGCCGGTATCACCGTTGGCGAAGACGGTGCTACCCACCAGTGCTTGGAGGATTTCGCTCTCATGAGAACCATCCCCGGCATGGTCGTGGTGAATCCCGCAGATGCCGTTGAGGCAAAGGCTGCTGTGGAAGCCGCTATTCACTACAACGGTCCTATGTATCTCCGCTTCGGTCGTTACGCCGTTCCGGTGATCAATGATGCCGCTACCTACAAGTTTGAGCTTGGCAAGGGCGTGCAGATGATGGAGGGTACCGACCTGACCATTGTGGCAACCGGTATGATGGTTGATATGGCAATGCAAGCATCCAAGGCGATGGCCGAGAAGGGTGTTTCGGTTCGTGTGATCAACATTCACACCATCAAGCCCATTGACAAGGAGATCATTTTGAAGGCTGCTGCC
>JAFTRT010000095.1 GCA_017462145.1 Clostridia bacterium | reverse complement strand
TTCTCAAAAAAATCAGCCCAATGCGGCAAGATGGATGAAAAAGCCGTACGAACGAGGGGGTATGGAGGTCAGGGAGGATTCCTCCACCACCAGCCAAAAGCCCTGTTCGCAAAAGACCAAGCGTCCTCGGAGGTTCTCGGACTCAAAGGCATAGCTTCCGTCCTCGGCAAGGGAGGCGGTGAGTGAGAGGAGAATCGCATCCTGATCGGGCTTCACAGTGAAGCGAAGCGTGCCGTCGGTGAGGCTTAACAGATTGACCCTCCGATTGTGATTCATCCACATTTCCAAATGGAAAGCGGTGGGAGCTGCGGCGGAGAAGAGGGGCTTCCACACAAGGCCGCCGTGGTTTTTGGTCTGCTCGTTCATCAGGCAGCCGCAAGGGCAAAGGAAGCTTGCGTGGAGGGTGTTCCACGCTTCTTCTGTCAGTGTCACCCGTTGACCGTCGTCTCCGATCTGATAGTAGGTCAAGGATTCGTCCTCATTGGCAATGTCGGCAAAGGTGCCGTAGTGGAGAAGCGTCTCCGCGGTGCCGTCGGAGCGGATGGCGCAGTGGCGATAGTCGTAAGTGCTTGCTCCCCAAGCACAGACAAACAGCGTACCGTCCTCACGGATCGAACATTCGACACGACTGCGGTAGCAGAAAACAAGTGTGGGCGTTGGTGTTGACGTGAAAATACCAAGGATCTCATAGCGGTCGCTCAGGAGGATCAGCTCCTGTGCTCCGTCTCCGTTCAGATCCTTTTGTGCATAGCCAAAGGCATTTTGCGATTCCCCATGATCGGCATCATATTGGCCTACAGCGTGGAGCAAGGCGCAGTACGTCTCGTACGCATCCTTGTCGGAAAAGGTAAAGAGGGAGGCAAAGGAACCGTTTTCAAAAGCCCAAGGCCCTCCGAGGGGGATCAGCTCCACCATGTGGCGGTAGGTGGCGAGAATGGAATCGTAGCTTGTGAAATCGGCCGGGGTTTTTTCGGCCGGATTGTTACCGGGGCAGGAGAGGAGGGCGGTTACATTTTCTTTGGTTCGTCCGCAAAAGCTGAGCTCCTCGTCCTCCAGTGTGGCGATGTAGGCATCTAAATTGGCCTTGGCCACCCGTTGCGTACCAATGTAATATTCTACATGGTCGGTTCCGTCGTTGATGATATGCCAAAGGGAGGTCGTTTGCACTGTAGTGCCGGAAAAGGTGAGCTTGGCTCTGCCGTAGGTGTGCCCTTCTGCGGCGGTATCGGTGAAATCAAAGGTTCCGTCGGCATACAGACGGACCATATTGGACACGGGGAAGCGGTAGCCGAGGATCAATCCGTCAAGGGTTCGGAGAACCAGCATATTCTCGGCACCGCTTTCCAAGACGACCTCCGTTTGCCCGTCCCCGTTCATATCGACTGCGGCAAAGGTGTTTTCGGTCTCATCAAGTAAATGGAAGGAACCGTCCCACATATAATAGGCTTGTCCTTGCAAAACGGCAGAGAGGGAAAGCTCGTTACAGCAGTAAAAGGAACGGCGGAAGCTGTCAGCGGTGACGTAGGCGGTCGTTCCGTTGTAGTCGATCTTGTACCAGTCGTTTCGGAGCTTGCCCTCCGATTCGTAGCCTCCGCCTGTGATGGTGTCCTTCTCTCGGAGAAGGACGGTGGAGGATGTGTCTTCTCGCAAGATCACGTTGACGTTGTTTTGATTTTTCAAAATGGTCTCGGGGGCGATCCTCGGTTCAGTGCGAACGTAGCAGTCGGTGAGGGTGGTGAGATACCAGATGTAAGCCGGGCAGACGTCGGGCTCTTCCTGCTCGGGCGGTGTTTCGGGGGGCGTAGTGGGAGTGGTGGTTTCGCCTTCTTCGGATTCATCGGATGACGGGGGCGGAGTTCCGATGGGAGAGGTTGTGGTTTCTTCCTCGGAAGGGATTGTGGTGGTTTCGGCAGTGCCGTCGGATGGGTTCTGTCCGCAGGCGGCAAGACCCCACACCAGAGTGGCAAAGAGAAGCAGGATGGCGAGTGATTGTTTCATGTTGGTTTCCCCCTTTTTTTGTCGTTTTTTTGAATGGTTGATGCCAGTATAGCATACGGCTTTTTCCCCGTCAAGAGGGTGGGGAAAAGTTGTAAAAAAAGGCATTTTTTGCACTCTGAGTGGTGCGTGGGTGGGGATTTTTTTTGGAGGCCTATTTTTTTGAGGGCCTTTCTTGAAAGAAAGGCCCTCAAGCTCCCAAAGAACTGCACAAAAAAAGATATTTATGCTTTCGATCCATTGAATCGCAAAACCGCTTTGCTTTTTTTCTAAAGGAGAAACCCGTCGGACACCTTGCGGTACCGACGGGTTTCTTCCTTAGAAAGAGCGTAGCGACTTTTGCCATATAAGGCATAGGGCGCTATTCTTTTTTTGTTCAGTTCTTTGAAGGTTTGGAAACTTTCTTTCAAGAAAGTTTCCAAAAAAATCGCCTCCCCAAACCGTATCCTTTATTGAGCCAAAGGACGGGTGACGGTTCCGTGACCGTAATGAATGATCTCGCCGTTTTCTGCTGCGTATTGGTTGGCTTCCCGATAGCCGCCACTGTTGCATCGATTGATGTAGGTAGCCTCATTGCAGGGGAAGAAATAGACGGTGGGAGCGGCCTTCTTCATGATTTTCAGCTCTTTGGTGGTGATCATGCCATGGTGTGCGGCCTGCATATAGTCGCTCTTCAACTCGGCTTGCGTGTAGGTTTCATCCACCCAAACCGATGCCTCGGTTTCACAGTCGCCCGTGATCAGAACCGAGCCGTCCTCATTGTAAACACGCACCATCAGCGAGGTATCATTGGTATTCACGGGAACGCCGTTGATGTAAACGTGCTCAAAGGAATAGAGGATTTCCAAGGTCACGTCGGCAAAGGTCAGTGTTTGACCTGCGTGAACCGATGCCAAGGTGGTGTTGGGATAGGCCTCGGCAATCAAGGACTGCAATGGCCCGTTGAAATAATAGTCAATGGTGTTCCAAGAGACGTTGTAGGAGTCTGCAATAGCCCATTCCTGTGCGGCCATGGGGGAATACAGCACGTAATCCAGCTGTACCTTGTCGGCGTACTTGCCCGCAAAGTCACGGAAGCCGCCGTAGTGGTCGCCGTGAGAGTGGGTCAGCACCCAAGCGCAGATGCGGATGTTCTGATCCGATCCGTTGAGCTGGCACAGGGTGTTCCAAATCACGGTGTGCTCAATGGGGTTGCCGGAGTCAAAGATCAAAAAGCTACCGTCTGCCAAGCGGAAGATTTCGCACATGCCGCCTGCGGAAAGCAGGCCGGGCTGGGTAAAGGTGGTTTCGCATACCTTGGTGTAGGCTTGATCTTGAGGAGGAAGGGCAAGACCGCCCGTCTCCGAAAGACCGAGGATCAGATCGCTATAGCCTTTACGATAGAAGAGGGTATTGTAGGTATCCCCTCTCAAATAGGTTGCCGACATGGTGTTGGCCGTATCTCGGTAGCAATACTCGGTGTAGCCTCTGGAGGTAAAGTAGAGACAAGCTGCTTCAAAATCGGCAACGGAGATGTCGGTATATCGGAAGCATTCCATGCCGTCGCCTGCGATGAGGGAGGACACCGCCTCGCCCCGAGGCAGATTGCCCTCGCCGGGCTCTTCGGGGTCGGTTTCGTCATCCTCCACGGGGATGGTGCCAAATCCGTCTACGTCAACGTAGAAAGGCTTGACCGATTGAATGGTGATCTCTTGGCCGGCTACCGTGCCCAGATCGATACGGATGGAGGTAATGTTGCCGTCAAAGACCGTTCCGTCACCCAAATAGACCACCAGCTTTACAAAGCCGTCGTCAGAGGCACCCTGAGGCCCCAAGGGACTGCTGTTGCCGCTGATGTACTGGAAGGGAGTTTGATCGCCCGACGTGAACCAAAGCGAACAGCTTTTGAACTCGGGACACTTGACCGTGACCAGCAGGGAGTTGTAATACTCGGTGTTCAGATCGGTGGCAAAGGCAACGTAGGGGTCGGAAGCATCCTTTACCGTATAAACGATGCCATCTGCACCTACCTTCTTAATGGTGATACCGTTGGGAATGACGGTCATTCCGTTTCGCAACAGCTCGTCGCCGTCGGCGGCTGTTCCTCGGTAGGAGAGCTTTCTGGTCACGGCGCCGTGGCCGTAATGAATGATCTCACCGCCCGAAATGGCGTATTGCTTGGCTTGACAGGTCACGCCCCAGTACTCGTTGAATTTGGTTTCACTGCAAGGGAAGAAATAGGTGGTGGGCTTGATTTTTCTCATCACCTTGAGGTCGTCCCCGGTCAGCATACCGTGGTGGGTTGCTTGCAGCAGATCGCTTTTCAGCTCTTCGTCGTAGGTCTTGTAGATCCACTGGGAGGCTTCTGCACCGCAGTCGGCCATTACCATCATAGAGCCGTCGCTGTTGACCACACGGGATACGATGGAGGTGTTGTTGGTGTCAACGGGAACCTCCTCCATATAAACGAATTCGGGGGTGTAGAGGATCTCCACAGACACGTCCGCAAAGGTCAGTACCTGACCTGCATGGACCGAGGCCAGTACGGTTCCCGCAAACTTTTCCTGGATCAAGCTTTGCAGGCTTCCGTTGAAATAATAGTCGATGGTGTTCCAGGACACGTCGTAGGAATCTGCAATATCCCACTCCTGACGGGCAAGAGGAGAGTACAGCACATAGTCCAGCTTGACTTTGTCGGCATAGGTGTTCGCAAAGTTCTTAAATCCGCCGTAGTGGTCGCCGTGGGAGTGTGTCATGACCCATGCGCAGATGCGGATATTGTTCTCCGAACCGTGCAGCTGGCACAATGTTTGCCAAATGATCGAGCTTTCGATGGGGTTGCCGGAGTCAAAGATCAAAAAGCTACCGTCTGCCAAGCGGAAGATTTCGCACATACCGCCTGCGGATACCAGACCCGGCTGGGTCACGGTGGTATCGCAAACCTTGGTGTAGGATTGATTTTGAGGAGGAAGTGCACGTCCGCCCGTTTCCGAACGGCCTACGTACAGGTTATCCCAACCCTTGCGGAGAAATAGCGTGTTGTATTCGTCGTCCTTGAGATAGGTAGCTGACATGGTCTGCTCGGTCTCCCGTTTGCAGT
>JAFTRT010000094.1 GCA_017462145.1 Clostridia bacterium | reverse complement strand
TTTCATGGGCACTTACGTGCCAATCTCGTAACCGGGAAATTGTCCCTCTCCCAATCGGCTACCCGTGTAAAGATCCTCGTATAGAGAGGTGATCGCATTCCACGTAACTGCGCCTACCGTTCCGTTTGGCGGAAGACCTTGGAAGGATTGAAAAGCCAGCACCGCCGCTTGTGTCTGGCTACCGAAATATCCCGTGGGATTGACCGATGGGATCTGAGGGTAAAAGCCGGAAATGTAATTCAGATATTCCTGCAACAGCCGAACCTCTTCGGATTCCGATCCGAGACGGAGCGGTACGCCGGGATAGGGAAGTACCAACCCATCGGTGTATTGAAACGGGATGGTATCCAAAAAGCCGATGTAGGTACGGTAGAGAACATCCCACGTGTTAAAATCCACCTCTCCCGTGACGGGCAGATCGAATTGTTGCTGGAAGGTGCGCACGGCAGCTTCGGTGTTCGAGCCGTAGATGCCGTCAAAGGCAGGTGCGATCAGAGTATCGTAAAACAATGCCAAAAATGCCAGCATATATTGTACGTTTTGCACGGCATAGCCCTGTGAGCCCACGGATAAAGTCTCTTCAAACTGATTGGTCACCTCATCCAGTCGAATGCCTTCGGAGTTGAGCTCGTTGAGCCTCTTGACTGCATTATAGATACGGCGAATGGCAAACCACGTGGCGTTGCCCACGATGCCGTCGGGTGTGAGGGAAAAGACCTCCTGAAACCGCTTGACAGCCGCTTCGGTATCGTAGGAAAATACGCCGTCCGGCAGAGCGATCTTCGGAATGGACGGATAATTGTCGGAGATTCGATTCAAGCGGAGCTGAAGCGTTCGTACGTCATCTCCGCCGCTTCCCAACCGTAAGGGACGGGAGGGGGCACCGCCGATCTCGTCTGCAACGGGGGCGTCGAATACCAGATCAATGTCGTCTCCGTAGTAATATTGCAGGATTTCATAAGGTGTGTAGCCCTGCTCGGCCAAGGTGACGCTCCCCCATTGAGACAGCCCGTCGCATTGGAGCAGATCACCGTCGCAGTATTGTGCAAACAGAGGCTCTACAAAGCCTCGGCGAACGATGTAGGAGTTGAAAAGCTCCCCTACTAAATTGGAAATGTTATCAAAATAATCCCGTCCGTTGACAAAGGATTGATCGTAGGTGGTGGAATTGGTGATGTCAAAGTCGTATCCCCGTGAGCGGTAGTATTCGGTGTAGATCCGATTGAGAGCAAAGGAGATCTGGGCGTAAATATTGGCACGGAGTGCACTGTCGGGCCAGGTGGGATAGATCTCGCTGGAGGCGACGTTGGTAATGTAATCCACAAAGGGGACGGTGACATTGGGAGCGTTGCTGTCGGGCGGTCCCAGATGGACTGTGACCGTCTCCGGAATGTATGGGATCCTTGCATTCATAGGCAGCCCTCACGATAATGGCCGATCCGGAGAAACAGGATCGACAGCAGGGGGATTGACACCACTCTGCGGTACCAAAACAGCAGGTTGGATGGACAACACCGAGGGGAAGACGGGTACCTCCTCAAAATAGGCGGGAAGATAGCCTTCTCCCAGTACATCCACCGAGTAGGTGGCGTAAGGCCGTGCGTTTCCCGGATGCTCCGATGCGGAGCGATTGGGCGTAGGAAGTGCGATCCGTGGGGTCTTTCCGTCCGAATCGGTCACAAAAGAAGCAATGACACCGGAGGAATCCTGATCGGAGCCTCTGATCTTGACCGAAACGCCGCCGAGAGGAAGAGCGCCTCGGGCGGTGGAGACACGGACGATGAGATATCCGTAACTTTGATTTGGCGTTTGTTCTGCGTTCATAGGGCATCTCCTTGTCAAATTTGGCGCAATGCCTATTTTACTATATGCACAGAGGAAATGATGTGTTCCGAATCAGAGAACACCTAACAGCTCTACGGCGTGATGCGGACAAAGGGGCGCACCGTGCTCTCGGATATAGGATTCCAAAAGGGTCGGATCCTCTTCTCTTCCGTATTCGCTCAAAAAAGCATAGCGCAAAGGGGAGGTTTCTTCTCCGTTTTCATGAAATAAAACCAATAACGGCTTGCGTCCGTCGCAAAGATAGGCAGAGCTGTCGGCATCAAAGCCTGCTGCCAATAAACGCTTGCAGGCCCGAACGAGCCATTCTGCTGTTTCAAAGCCAAAGATCTGCGGTGCAGGACAGGAAAGGGTCTCTGCCTCCTCCTCGGATGCGAGCCAATCCTCTTCTGCGCTACAGGTGCGGATCCCAAGCTTAGTGATAAACAGTTCACAGCCTCCCTTGCGAGAAGGGTAAAGCTGTAATAAGATTCGATCTCCCTCACTGTCAAAGCCAACGGTGTGCTTGGCTCTGCCCAAAATATCCCATACCATGCGCTTGGTTTCGGTCTTACTATAGTCCAAGCTTTCGGCGGTCAGTTGAAATTCCTCCAGATCCTCTTCGGTCAGCATGACCTTGAGCTTGGAGTTTCCTACCAGCATCATTTCCATACCATTCTCCTTTTTGACGGTTGTGTGACGGTTCTGCTAATCATTATAATCCCGGAACGCCGTTTTGGGTACCCCTAAAAATATGGAAATTCGGTTGACGGAAGGGGGGGAAGATGATATAATAGATACAAAGATACCATCAAATGGCCGTCTTGGAACGG
>JAFTRT010000093.1 GCA_017462145.1 Clostridia bacterium | reverse complement strand
CATTGGTCAAGGCGTTGAACAAAGTGGATTTTCCCACGTTGGGAAGTCCGACAATACCAAGCTTCATTTTTATATCTCCTTTAATTATATTCGAAATACGTGTATGCCGCTTTGTCACAAGAAAAGCGCATACGTCTACAATTTATCATTATAGCACATTCGGCGTTTTTGTTCAAGACGTTTATCGATTTTTTCTTACTGAAAATGTATTTTTTCAAATCCTATTGACATCTCCGTACCGCTGTGTTATAATGACTGTGCTATAGCAAGTATCACAGTTGGAGAATTCTCATGATCATCATTGACCACAACAGTAAAACGCCCGTTTACGAGCAGATCAAGGTGCAAATCTTGTCCTTGATCACCTCGGGTGTGCTGTCCCCGGGTGATAAGCTCCCCTCTCTGCGAACCTTAGCCGCCGAGCTCTCGCTCAACTTCAACACCATAAAAAAGGTGTTTGCACAGCTTGAAGCGGATGGCGTGATCGTCACGGTGCAGGGAAAGGGCTGCTTTGTCGCGGATACCGCAAGGGATAACCGCGCCGTACAGGACAAGGCCGAGGTCGCTTTGCGCGAAGCGATGGCCGTTGCCAGAGCATCGGGAGTCTCAAAGGAGGCCGCCGAAGCAATCCTGGCAGAAACGTTCGGACAATAAACGTGTCCGAATTTCGCATTTTTATGAAAGGAATCCATTCTCATGATCGAGATCAACTGCGTCAGTAAGTCCTTCGGGGACAAGACTGTGCTGGATAACGTCAATATAACGGTCTGTGACGGCTCTATCTACGGTCTTGTAGGCTACAACGGAGCGGGGAAAACCACCCTACTTTGTCTCATTGCAGGCCTGTATGCCCCCGATCGGGGCAACGTTACGGCAGATATTGAAGGAATTCACGGGATCGGCGGCAAGCTCAACGTATATGCCTGTGAGGCCGCCCGTCGGGATATTTTCCTGATCCCCGATGATCCTTATATCCTGCCCCAAGCAAGTCTTAATACAATGGCCGCATTTTATCGCGGCTTTTATCCGCATTTTTCCATGGAGACCTTTGGCAAGCTCACCGAGTTCTTCGGACTGGATCCCAAAAAGAGGATCAACGGCTTTTCCAAGGGAATGAAGCGCCAGGCATCGCTCATTCTGGGGCTTTCCTCGCGTGCCCGCTATCTGCTCTTGGACGAGAGCTTTGATGGCCTGGATCCAACCGTGCGCATGACGGTGTGCGATCTGCTGCTTGAATATATGGCCGAAACGGGTGCGACAATGATCATGGCCTCCCACAATCTTCACGAGATTGAGCACATCTGCGACACCGTGGGTATGCTCAACGGCACCCATATCGTTTACAGCTGTGAGATCGACGCCATCAAAGAGCGGTACGTCCGTATCCGTGCGGGCTTTGATCACGAGGTAAACGAGGAAATGCTTGCCGACATTCCCCACGGAGATCTGATGGTCGGCGGCAAGGTGCTGTCCTTTATCAGCGAGACCGACGCCAACACGGTCAGGACGCATTTGGAAAGCCTTGGAGGCCTCTGTTTGTTTGAAACTTATCCCATGTCCTTGGAGGACGTATTCAAGTATGAAATGAGGAAGGGGGGCAAGAGTTATGACGTCGAAGGACTCTTTGGCAGCAAAGCGTAAGTTTACTCCCATGCTTCACGAGGTGCTCTGGACGATTCACCGTTATTGGTGGGTAGCGCTTTCGGGAGTGCTGCTGTTCTCCCTGCTGACGATTGTAAGCAAACGATTGGAGGGGAATCGGCCCAATACCTTTACACTCATCGTACAGGAGCTTGAAGTGCTCATGCCGATAGCTGCCGTGCTGTTCGGTGTCTTTGCCGCCTTTTGCATGTTCCGATTTCTTTGGAGCCGTCGGGAGAGCGTGCTGTATCTCTCGGTCGGGACTTCTCGGGCAAAGCAATTCCTGCTGCGCTACGTGTTCGGCTTTGTGTCGGTCATAGTGGGAGTGCTCGTGCCGTTTTTGATCACCTATTACACTGAGCTTGCCGAGGTGGGTGACGATTATTTCGGTCTGTGCGCCCACTATACCACCGTTTACGTGGTAAGCCTTTTGCTGATTGCCTTGCTTGCCTATACCGTAGCTGTGCTGATCGCTGCGTTGTGCGGAAGCTTCCTTGGTGCGCTG
>JAFTRT010000092.1 GCA_017462145.1 Clostridia bacterium | reverse complement strand
CGCATCCTTGAATTTCTTGCTGTGGGGGCTTTTTTTCTTTCTCCTGTTGGCGGGGGAACGCTTTGTGTGGGGCGGTTTGCTTGCTCACTCCCCAAGGCTTTTGCAGCATGGTTATCTTCTGTTTTGCGTATTGATGGGGTGGCTGCTGTTTGCCTTTGACGGGAGTGAAGCCTCGTTGACGGCAACAGATGGAATTGAATTTTTCAACAGTTTATTTGCTGTTGGCAAGATTGGAATAAACAACGGTAATATATGGTATGAAGTTGAGCGAAATATTTCCATTGTATTGATAATGATAATTGGATCCACGCCAATTATGAAAAAGCTTTTTCGATTGATTCAATATAAAAAACCATCGCTTTATTTTTGGATATCTTTTTGCCTTTGCTTGTTTGGAATTGTGATTTCCGTCGCTTTTTTGACGGTGGAATCTTACAATCCTTTTCTCTATTTTCGCTTTTGAGTGCTTCGGAAGAGGCACACCGGAGGTTTTATGACATCTCTTCTTTCTCGCCTGTTTGTAAAGAATTACAGACAGGTCAAGGATCCTGTCGTTCGCCGTTCTTACGGTACGATGGTCAGCATCGTGGGGATTATTGCCAACGTGCTGTTGGCGGCCTTGAAGTTAGCGGCAGGTGTGATCAGCGGCTCGGTGTCGGTGATGGCAGACGGTTGGAACAATCTGTCCGATGCGGGTTCGCAGGTGATCTCCTTGATCAGCTTTAAGCTTTCTGCCAAGCCTGCGGACCGGGATCACCCCTTTGGACACGCACGGTTTGAATACGTGGCATCCATGATCGTTTCCTTTTTGGTTTTATTGGTCGGGGTCGATCTGGTCAAAGAGTCGGTTGCTAAACTTGGAGCACAGGAACAGACGGTGTTTTCCGCTTTTGTTTTTGTGATCTTGGGTATATCGGTGTTGGTCAAGCTGTGGCTCTTCTTTTTTGGACGGAGGATTGGCAAACAAATTGCTTCTCCCGTGATCAAGGCTACGGCAACGGACAGTCTCTCGGATGCGGCGGCAACGTTGGCGGTTTTGGTATCGGCTGTGATCAGCCGTGTTACCGGCTTTGAATTGGATGCGTATATGGGCATTTTGGTTGCGGTGTTGATCTTTGTAGCCGGAATCCGAATTTTGAATGAAACCAAAAACTCCATTCTCGGAAGTGCTCCCGATCCGGAGGTGGTGGAGAGCTTGCGGAACATGACGAGGGAGTATCCTCAAATTTTGGGGATTCACGATATGGTGGTTCACAATTACGGTCCCGGAAATACCATTGCTTCTTTTCATGCCGAGGTGGACGGATCGGTCAGTGCCTTTGACACCCACGATACCATTGACAATTTAGAACGGCGTATTCTGAGGGAGCTTGGGGTGCGTGCCACCATCCACATGGACCCGGTTGTGACCGACGATCAACGGGTGCAGGCACTTCGCTTCTTGACCAGAGACGTGGTCAAACAGGTGGATGTGCGGTTGGATATTCATGATTTTCGGTACGTGGAGGGAAAGACGCACTCCAATCTGATTTTTGACGTGACCATTCCGTTTGAGATCAAGGAAAAGGATGAGACCATCAAGGAACGGATTTCGGATGCCATCAGTCGAGTGGAGCCGTCCTATTTTGCGGTGATTTCTGTGGATCGGGAATAGCGTCGAAAAAACGAATATTGTTTTTCGAGATTCAAGTTTATAAATAAAAAACGGTTGAAATGGAAGTTGAAAAATACAAATCCGATGCACCGTATCAACGGATACGGTGCATCGGATTTTTTCTCATTTTGATTGTGTGGGCAAAATTTGGCGTCATGTTTGGGAAAATCCCTCATGGGGGAAGAAAAAACGGGCAAAAAAAGCGCAGAAAATCAAGAAGAAATCCAAAAAACCCTTGACAACCAAGAACCCTTTTGCTATAATGTAATGTATGTTAAAAGAAAAAATATTCTTTTTTCAAAAATTTTTATTCATTCATGAGGAGAATCAACATGAAAAAGACACTCTTGAAGGTTCTTGCAATGTGCCTCTGTCTGGTGATGCTGGGAAGCGCACTGGTTGCATGCAATTCGCAGGAAGAAGACGTTTATGTGATCGGTCTGTCCGGTCCTCTTACCGGTTCTGCTGCCGTTTACGGTGTGGCAGTTGCCAACTCCGCACAAATGGCTGTTGACGAGATCAACGAGGCCGGTGGTCTGAACGGCGTAAAGTTCAAGCTGGTTGCTTTGGATGACCAGCATGACGCCTCCAAGGTTGAGGCAAACTACTCCGATATGGTTGACAAGGGAATGCACGTTTCTCTGGGCTGCGTTACCACCAACCCCTGCTTGGAGATCGCAAAGCTGACCAAGGAAGACAACGTATTCTTCCTGACTCCCTCCGCTTCCGCAAACGATGTTGTGAAGGAAGACAATGCATATCAGATGTGCTTTGCAGACGGAAACCAGGGTAAGGTTGCCGCTGACTACGTAAACGGTTTGGGTCTGACCAAGATCGGTATCTTCTACAAGTCCGACGATAACTACTCCAAGGGCATCTACGACCAGTTCAAGGCAAACCTGTCCTCTGAGATTACCGCAGTGGAAGCAAAATTCACCGGTGAAGCAAGTGACTTCTCCACTCAGATCGAGCTGTTGAAGGATTGCTCCTTCATCTTCATGCCCATCTACTATACTCCTGCCTCCAACTTTATGCTGCAGGCAAAGGGCAAGGTAGCAGACGATGCAACCTACTACGGCTGCGACGGTTTTGACGGTATTGAGTCTGCAGACGGCTTTGACATCAACAGCATTCCTCAGAAGGTTTCCATGCTGTCTCACTTCAACTCCAAGGCTACCGAGGGTAAGGCTGCTGAGTTTATTCAGAAGTACACCGCAAAGTACGGAAAGGATACCCTGAACCAGTTTGGTGCTGCTGCATACGATTGTGTTTATGCCATTTACGAGGCCATGAAGGCTGCTGCCGATGCCGGTGAGGAGATCTCCCCCGACATGACCGCAAGCGATCTGTGCGATATCCTGAAGGCACAGTTCAACGGTGACTTCACGTTCTCCGGCACTACCGGTACCGATATCCGGTGGCAGTCTACCGGTTACGTTGACAAGACCGCAATCGCATACGAGATCAAGGCTGCAACTGCGGCAAACTAAAACCACGAAAAACTTTTGAATTTGCTGGCGCAGAGTTCTGCGTCAGCAAATTCTATCATAACGAACGTTAGGATCAACTATGAACATTTTATCAGCACTTATCAACGGGTTGAGCTCGGGCGGTACCTATGCGATCATCGCCCTTGGCTATACCATGGTTTACGGTATTGCCAAAATGCTGAATTTTGCTCACGGTGATGTGATTATGGCAGGCGGCTACACCATGTATTTGGTGCTGTCGGGCTTGGGATATCCGCTTTTGGCGGTGCCTGCGGCCATCCTGTTTTGCGTGATCTTGGGCGTGACCATTGAAAAGCTGGCGTACAAGCCTCTCCGAGGTGCCGCTCCCTTGGCCGTTCTGATCACGGCCATCGGTATGAGCTATCTGCTTCAGAGCTTGGCTCAAATCATTTTCGGCTCCTCTCCCAAGGTGTTGGCATCCTTGCAGATCGTGGGCGGATTCCACTACGGGATCCTGTCCGTGGACTACAGCACGCTTTTGACCCTTGGTATCACGGTGGTCATCATGGTGTCTTTGACCTTGTTTGTGAAATTTTCCAAAACGGGACGCGCCATGGTTGCCGTATCGGAGGATCGAGACGCCGCTCTTCTGATGGGCATTAACACCAATGCCATCATCACCATCACCTTTGCCATCGGCTCGGCTTTGGCCGCTGTGGCAGGCTATTTGATGCTTTGCAAGGCTCCCGGCCTTTCCGTGACCCTGGGCTCCATGCCCGGTATCAAGGCCTTTACGGCTGCGGTAATCGGAGGCATCGGAAGTATTCCCGGTTCCATGCTGGGCGGTATTTTGCTTGGCGTGGTGGAGAGCATCTCTTATAGTATCCCTGCGATCGCACCCTACACGGAGGCGGTGGAATTTTCCATTCTGATCATCGTGTTGTTGGTGAAGCCTTCCGGTATTCTCGGAAAGATGAGGAGGGAGAAGGTATGAGAAAAGATCGTGCTTTACAACCTCAAAGCCGGATTCAGTGGAAATACTACATCAATTATATTGTCATCGCAGTGATTGCGTTGGTCTATACCGTCCTCTCCCTGACGGGGAACGTGTCCCGCTCGGATACCGTTCTTTTGGAGAAGGTTACCATTGCGATTATTTTGGCCACTTCTTTGGGAATGGTGGTCGGCTTTTTGGGTGAGCTCAGCTTGGGTCACGCAGGCTTTATGTGCGTGGGCGCTTATCTGGGCGGTAAGGTTGCCGCCTTGCTGGAGCCCGTTCTGGGGAATGGCTTTGCCACGCTGTTGATCGCTATTGTGGTGGGCGGCTTGGTGGCGGCTCTTTTCGGTGTGATCGTAGGACTTCCTGCCCTTCGGTTGCGGGGAGACTACCTTGCCATCGTCACCTTGGCCTTTGGCGAGATTGTGCGCTCTGTGGTCATGAACGTGCCCGAGTCTTGGTTTGGCGGTACGTTGGGTCTGGAGACCCCCAGATTTGACCGAAAGTATCTGTTTATTGTGGCCTTTGTGTTTGTCCTCATCTGTCTTGCCGTGGTGCAGAATTTGCTCCGCAGTAAACACGGACGGGCCATCACCTCCATTCGTGACAATGAGATCGCCGCTCGTGCCATGGGCATTGACGTAACCAAATACAAACTGGTGGTCTTCACCGTTTCGGCCTTTTTTGCCGGTATTGCGGGTGTTCTTTACAGCTATACCCAAAGCCGTGTACAGAGTGCAAACTTTGATTACAATTATTCCATCGAGATTTTGGTTATGGTGGTATTGGGCGGAATCGGAAGCATCAACGGCTCCATCATTGCCGCTACCCTCGTGACCATCCTGAACGTCAAGCTCCAGACCGTGCTGACGGGAGATCTGGCTGTGCTTCAGAACCTGTTCTACGCACTGATTTTGATTGTGATCGTCATTTATAAAAATGCACCCGGTTTGAAGAGCTTCCGTGAGCGGTACAATTTCCGTGTCGTCGCCGACCGCCTGTTCCGCAAAAAGCGTGCGAAAGTCGCAGAGCCTGCGGCCAAAGAGTCTGACCAAAAGGAGGATGCGTGATATGACGGATACGAGCATCAACGGTGCTGCCGAGCAGGAGCTTGTACTGGAAACCAAGCATCTTTGCATCCAATTCGGCGGCTTGAAGGCAGTGGATGACGTCAACTTGCAGATTCGCAGGGGAGAGCTGTACGGTCTGATCGGCCCCAACGGTGCCGGAAAGACCACCGTGTTTAATATTTTGACGGGCGTGTATAAGCCCACCTCCGGTCAGGTCTTTCTCTGCGGAGAAAATCTGACGGGAAAAGCGCCTGCTGAGGTCAATCGGCGAGGCATTGCCCGTACCTTCCAGAACATTCGTCTGTTCCATAATCTGACGGTGCTGGAAAACGTAATGGTCGGGCTTTCCAATTCCATTCCGTGTTCGCTCCCCGAGTCCATCTTCCGTTTGCCCAGACATCGCAAGTCCGAGCAGGAATTTCGGGCCAGAGCCATGGATCTGTTGAAGGTGTTCAAGCTGGAGGAATACGCCGACTATTTGGCGGCCAATCTCCCCTACGGAAAGCAGAGAAAGCTGGAGATCGCCAGAGCGATGGCAACCTCTCCTCGCCTGCTTTTGTTGGATGAGCCTGCGGCGGGTATGAACCCCAATGAGACCCAGGAGCTGATGGATGATATTACCTATATCCGTGAGCATTTCGGAATGACCATTTTGCTCATCGAGCACGATATGCGCCTGGTGGCGGGAATCTGTGAGCGGCTGACCGTGCTGAACTTCGGTACCGAGCTGGCACAGGGTGAGACCTCTGAGGTTCTCAACAATCCCGATGTCATCAAGGCCTATATCGGAGAATAAGCCGAAGGCGGAGGAGATCCATGTCTGAAACATTGCTTCAAGTTGAAAATCTCGAGGTCAACTACGGTGTGATCCGAGCCTTGAGAGGGATTTCATTTCATGTGAATAAAGGTGAGATCGTTTCGCTGATCGGCGCAAACGGAGCGGGCAAGACCACCACGCTGCACACGGTAACGGGACTGTTGTCTCCCAAATCGGGCAGTGTGATCTACGGTGGCAAGAATCTGACCAAAATGCCTGCGCACCGCATCGTTTCGTTGGGATTGGTTCACGTTCCCGAGGGACGGCGGGTGTTCCAAAATTTGAGCGTCTATGACAACCTGCTTTTGGGTGCTTATACCCGAAAGAATAAGGCGGAAATCGCCGCCAATATGGAGTTGGTTTTTGATCTGTTCCCTCGTTTGAAGGAGCGCCGCACCCAGTTGGCAGGCACCCTTTCGGGCGGTGAGCAGCAAATGCTTGCCATGGGAAGAGCCTTGCTCTCTAATCCCGAAATGGTGGTTATGGACGAGCCCTCGATGGGATTGTCTCCCTTGCTGGTGTCGGAGATCTTTGAGATCATCGAAGACTTTCGAGAGCGGGGAAAGACCGTTCTGTTGGTAGAGCAGAATGCAAAAAAGGCACTGTCGGTATCCGACCGTGTTTACGTCTTGGAAACGGGACGGATTGTGACCGAGGGAAAGGCCTCGGATCTGCTGCACGACGAGAGCATCAAAAAAGCGTATTTGGGCGAGTAAGATCGCAACAAAAAAGAGAGTCTTGCAAGTTTGCAAGACTCTCTTTTTTTGCTGTTTTTTACAATTTTATTCTTCGCAGAAAAGCGCCGACAACAGAGCAAATTAGGAATGCGATGAGGTTTGCCGCCACGATGGTGGGGCCCACGGGGACCCGTTCCAACAGAATGGAGGCAAACAGCCCTGCCAAGGCACAGAGCACCGACAGCACAGCCGAGCAGATCGTGACTCCTCGGAAGCTTTTGCAAAGCCGCATGGCGGAAAGGGAGGGGAAGACCACAAGGGCAGAGATCAGAAGGGAACCCACCAGATTCATGGCAAGCACGATGATCACAGCGGTGATAACCGCAGTGAGAAGCTGATACAAGCCGGTCCGAACACCGGTTGCAGCGGCAAATTCCTCATCGAAGGTGACGGAAAAGATCTTGTGATAGAATAGCAAAAACAGGGCAATTACAGTGATGGAAAGTACAATACAAAGCCATACGTCACGCTGTGAGAGGGTGATAATGGAGAAGGAACCGAACAGCGTACTGCACACGTCTCCCGCCACGTTGGCCGAGGCCGAGAACAGGCTCATGATCAGATAGCCCAAGGCCAAGGCACCCACCGAGACCATGGCCACGGCGGCATCTCCCTTGATTTTGGCGTTTCGTCCCGTTCGCAACAGGAGGATGGCTGCCAAAATGGTCACGGGCAGAACGATGAGCATATCGTTGGTCAGCTTCATGACCGAGGCAACGGCCAGTGCGCCGAAGGCCACATGGGAAAGACCGTCTCCGATAAAGGAAAAACGGCGAAGCACCAAAACGACACCAAACAGTGAAGCACAAAGGGAAACGAGCACGCCCACGATCAAGGCGTAGCGCACGAAGCTGTAGGAGAGATATTCAGACAGGGTCTGTAGGATCGTAGTCACGGCGGAGTCCTCCTTTCCGACGGGTCTCCTCCCAAAATTGCTCCGGGGAGGGATAAAAGCGAGGGGTTTTGCCCATCTGGAGGATTTTTTTTGCATCGTCCATGGTGCCCCTCAGATCGTGGGTGACCATGATGATGGTGACACCTAGATGGCGGTTCAGGTGCCGAATGGTTTCGTACAGCTCCTCGGTGGCGTGGGGATCCAGGCCGGAAACGGGCTCATCCAACAGCAAAATCCGATTGGCGGCGCACAGGGCTCTGGCCAACAGGACTCTCTGCTGCTGTCCTCCCGAAAGGTCTCGGAAGGAACGCTTGGCAAGGGGGAGAATGTCCATGATTTTCATGTTGGTGATGGCATCCAACCGCTCTCGTTTTCCGTAAAAGGGGCGAAAGCGGGAGCGACCTGCACAGCCCGAGATCACGATTTCCTCTACGGTGGCAGGGAAATCCCGTTGCAGGTCGGTTTTTTGAGGCAAATAACCGATATCCGAGCTGTGAAGTCCCTCTTCCAATCGGATGCTTCCGGACAGGGGGGCCTTGAGACCCAAAAGTGTGCGACTGAGCGTACTTTTGCCCGATCCGTTTTCGCCTACGATGCAGAGATAGTCTCCTGCCTGAACCTCAAAATTCAAATGTTCCGAAATGGGGTGTCCGTTGTAGCCCAAGGACACGTCCCGACAAATCAGTTGCGGCATAAATGTTCCTTTTTTGATTAATAATTTAAGAAAGAGCGGCTTTGAGAACCGACAAATTTTTTGTCATAACCGACAGATAGGTCTCTCCCGATCGGATCCGCTGTCCCGTGATGGTTTGGAGAGAATCCAACTCTAAAATGGACAGCTCCTCCTGCTCACAGGCACGGATCACCGCCTCGGCAAGCTTGCGGTCGGAGCCGTCTGTTACCATCAGGCGGGAAACCTGCATCTCCTTGACCGATTCGGCTAGTCGAACGACGGTCTCAAAGTCCGCATCTACATCGGTGGTACAACCGCTGAAGGCGGCGTGAACGTGCAATCCGTAATCCTCTGTCAGATAAACAAAGGGAAATCGATCGGTAAACAGCAACTCTCGGCGAGGGGAAGCAGCCACCGCTTGAGCATAGGCTTCATCCAAGGCAGAAAGCTCCTTCCGATACGCTTCGGCGTTGGTTTCGTAAGCACTTGCATGGACGGGATCCAGCTCGGTCAACAGACGGGTCATGGCACGGACGCAGGCCATGGCGTTGGACAGAGAGAGCCAAAGGTGCTCATCAAAGCCTTCGTGGTCATGTCCGTCATGGTGGTCGTGTTTCCGCTCGCCGTGCTCGTGTCCGCTTTCAGCGGTAACTTCACGGAGCACAACCCCCTCGGCTTCGCTTAACAGCAGGGTCCGCAGACGGTGGTTTTCCGATACGGCAATGGCTTCCCGAATCCACGTGTCCGATTCCCCTCCTACCAGAATCACCGCATCGGTATGTGCCAGGGCGGCAAGATCTGCCACGGTGGGCTCGTAGCTATGGGGATCGGTACCGTTGGAAATGAGCAGAGACAGGGTGACACCTTCGGTCTCGCCGATGATCTGCCGCATCCAATCGTAATGCGGAAAGGTGGTGCAAAGGATTTGAATCCCGTCCTCGGAAGAGTCGGATGGGTTGGCACGGTCGGAACAGCCCGTCCAAAGGGTAGGGAGGAAGCAGAGACACAGAACGAGGGCAAGGAGGCGGCCGTACTTCATGCTTGTCCTCCTGTCCGCTCGGCGCAAAGGCGACAGGTGCCGAAGAGGACGGTGTCCTCCAAACTGACCGAAAATTGATTGAAGCTTTCCACCGCCTGAAGCATTCGGTTGGAGGTGGCGGCATCCAAATGGAGCAGATTGCCGCAACAATTGCATTTCAGGTGCAGATGGCGATGACAGGACGTGCCGCTCAACAGTTGATACACAAAGTGGCGGCTGTTGCCCCGGACGAGACGCTTGACCCGTCCTTCCTCCACCAGCTCGGTCATCAGCCGATAGATCGTGCTTTTGCCGGGCGTTTCGCTTCCGTATTCCTCACGGAGCTTGCGGACGATATCGTCAATGCGATACGGTGTATGGGTGTTTTGCTCCAAAAAGGAGAGCAGAACCTTTTTTTGTTCGGTTTGATAGTGTGACATGATGGTATGCTCCAATTTGAGACTAATTCTCAAATATAGTATCACACCTATAGGAAATTGTCAAGAAATTTTCCCGAAAAAAATGAAAAAAAGCATAAAAATGAAGAAAAAATCAACAGGATTTGCAAGTAAAGAGGGAATTTTGGTTGACAAACGGGGGAAAATATGGTAAGATAAATGCAGAGTTGTGTCCATTTGCCCGGCAAAGGATGCAACCTCTGTTTGACGATGAAAAATATGAGAGAAAAAGGAGTCGTTATGATTCACTCAACCAACGAAAGAGAAGAGCGGGAGGTCATCCTGCGCCAGGTCAAGGAGTACTGCGAGAAGTACCATACGAAGGCGCCGTATCAGGAGGGAGACCGTATCTCCTATGCATCCCGTGTCTATGACAGTGACGAAATGTGCAATCTAGTGGACAGCGCACTGGAATTTTGGCTGACCTCCGGTCGTTATACCGACGAATTTGAGAAGAAGTTCTGCGAGTATATGGGTGTGCGCTTCTGCCACGTGGTCAATTCCGGTTCTTCCGCCAATCTGCTGGCCTTTATGGCGCTGACCTCCCCGTTGTTGGGAGAGCGTGCCGTTCAGAGAGGCGACGAGATCATTACGGTGGCCGCAGGCTTCCCCACAACCGTAACCCCTATGCTTCAGTATGGTGCCGTTCCTGTGTTTGTGGATATCACCATTCCCCAGTACAACATCGACGTGACCAAGCTGGAGGAGGCTCTGTCTCCCAAGACCCGTGCTGTCATGATCGCACATACCTTGGGCAACCCCTTTGACCTGAAGGCAGTGAAGGACTTCTGTGACCGACACGGCCTGTGGTTGGTCGAGGATAACTGTGACGCCCTTGGCTCGGAATACGTGTTGGATGGCGTGGTACGCAAGACGGGAACCATCGGTGACATCGGAACCAGCAGCTTCTATCCCCCTCATCACATGACCATGGGAGAGGGCGGTGCCGTTTATACCAACAATCCCTTGCTGTCCAAGATCCTGCGCTCCATGCGCGATTGGGGACGGGATTGCGTGTGCCCCTCCGGTGTGGATAATTTCTGCCATCACCGCTTTGACCGCCAGTACGGTGAGCTTCCCTTGGGCTACGACCACAAGTACGTGTACTCTCATTTCGGTTACAATCTGAAGGTTTCGGATATGCAGGCCGCCGTGGGATGCGCACAGCTGAAAAAATTTCCCGGCTTTGTAGAGCGCAGACGGCATAATTTCGCATATTTGAAGGAAAAGCTGGCACCTGTGGCGGACAAGCTGATCCTGCCCGAGGCTTGTGCAAACTCCGATCCTTCTTGGTTCGGTTTCCTGATCACCTGCCGTGAGGGAGTGGATCGTGAGCCTGTGGTTTCCTACATTGAGGAAAAGGGTGTGCAGACCCGTATGTTGTTTGCAGGCAACTTGATCAAGCATCCTTGCTTTGACGAAATGCGCCGGACGGGAGAGGGCTACCGTGTGGTGGGAACCTTGGAGAACACCGACCGCATCATGACCAAGACCTTCTGGGTTGGCGTTTATCCCGGTATGACCGACGAAATGTTGGACTATATGGCCAAGACGATCATTGCGGCTGTAGAACAAGCTTGACGTTCAAGATTCGTTTTTTGGAAAAGCAAATAAAGAGAGACCCGTCGGACACCTTGCGGTGCCGACGGGTCTCTTATTACGCTTCTTCGCCTCTCAAAACCGAGGAGAGCAACAGATCTTTCACGGCTACGACACGGCCGTTTTCTACGTAAAAACGGGGAACCCGTTCTCCTACGCCGCACAGGATCTCGTAGGCAATGGTGCCGTTGCGCCGAGCCAACTCCTCTGCGGTGATCCAATGGCTGCCGTCCTTGCCCATCACGGTGACCACCTCATCTCTTCGTACGTCGGGAAGAGCGGAGACGTCTGCAATCAGTTGATCCATACAGATCCGTCCGATGACGGGGATGGATTGCCCTCTCAGCAAAAGCCGTGTACCGCCGTCGGTTCCCGACCGACGGTATCCGTCTGCATAGCCCAAGGGAACGGTGGCGACGGTCATTTCCTCCTTTGCGGTAAATCGACAACCGTAGCTGACCGAGTCTCCTGCGTGGAGCGTTTTGACCGAAGAAATCACAGCCTTGAGCGACATGACGGGGGTAAGCGAGAGGGGGGAGGACAGACGATCCGAGGGGTGGGAGCCGTAGAGCAAAAGCCCGACTCGCACCATGTCTAATTGCGCCTCGGGACATTCCAAGGTTGCCGCACTGTTGGCGCAATGGCGAATGGAAAAGACCTGCCCGGCTTGCTCCAGCCAATCCAAGGCAGAACGGAAGGAGCGGAGCTGACGCTCCGTGTAGGCACGGCCGTCTTCTCCCTCGTCGGCCATGGCAAAATGGGTAAAGATACCCTCCGGCAACAGATGGGGCAAATGACAGGCCTCCAAGGCCTCCTGTAAGCCGGTCGTTCCGTCCTGCTCCCGACAGGAAAAGCCCAATCGACCCATGCCCGTGTCCAGCTTCACGTGCACGGTCAGGGTCACGCCTGCTTCCTTGGCACAGGCATCCAGCTCCTTGGCATGATCCAAGGAGAAGACGGTTTGCGTCAGACGGTGCTTGGCTAACAGAGGTGCACACTCGGAGGGGGTGTAGCCCAAGATCAGGATGGGAAGTCCGATCCGGTACTGGCGAAGCTGAAGCGCTTCCTCCACGTTGGAAACAGCCAAATAGTCTACGGCCAGCCGCTCGTACAGCTCGGCCAGAGGGACGGCTCCGTGGCCGTAAGCATTGGCCTTGACCACGCAACAAAGCTTGACGTTGGGACGGAGGCGCTTTCGGATGGCCAGCAAGTTTTGACGGGCGGCATCCAGATCGATCTCGGCCCAAAATCTTCTTCTTTGCGGCAACACGGCACTCCCTCCCTTCGGCTTTTCAGTGGTTTATAATTATGCGGATATTCGCAAAAAAAGACCACCTGTATTATACCATAAGGGTGCTTCAAAGTCAAGAGCAAGACTTGGGAAGTGCGAAAAAACCGAAAGCGAAAAAAATTTGATTTTTGAATATTTTTTCAAAAAAAGTATTGACAGAGACCATGAAATATGGTAAAATGACAACAATCTTTTCAAAAAGAGCAAAAGCAATGAACGGAACGTAGTACCCGTCCAGTCCCCTCCAGAGAGCGGTCGGTTGGTGTAAGACCGTAGGCGGACAGCGGCGAATTCACTCCGGGAGCTTCGCAGGGAACGGCTTCGGCTCAGTAAGCTGCGACGGGTTCGACCGTCATATCGAAGGACAGCAATTGCCCGCAGAGGTTTTTCTTGCAAGGGAAGAACGAAGCAGAGTGGTACCACGGAAAACCCGTCTCTGTATCGAGCACAGGCTCGGTGCGGAGATTTTTTTGTTTTCTCCGCATTTCCCTATGGTTTTGCGGGAGGGATCCCGTGAGATAAATCATAAACATAAAGATGTTAGGAGAACATGATTATGAGAGCAAAAAGAGTCCTTTCCTTGGTGCTGACAGCTGTTTTGATGCTGGGCGTTTTGGCACTGAGCTCCTGCGGTGCAGGCAGCTACAACCTTCCCATCGTATGCGGTGAGACCGGTATGAACGACGCAATGGGTGTTGCTACCTACGGCGTGGATTATTACAGCTTGGGTGTAAAAGCAGGCGATATGGCTGCTGACATTTTGATCAACGGTGCCAATCCCGCAGAGATGGCTGTTGCAACCGACCCCAATCCTGCGCTGTCCGTAAACGAGACGGTTGCACAGGAGATCGGCTTTACCATTCCCGATGCCGTGAAAAACCGCGCTACCGGCGGTTCTTCCACCAAGGTAACCCGTGACACCAGCGTGATCGTTACGGAGGGTGCAGACTACACCGTTGGTATTTTGCAGTTGGTACAGCACGTGGCTCTGGACCAGGCAAACGTAGGTTTCCAGGATCAGCTGTCCGTTCGTATGGCTGCTGCCGGCAAGAAGGTGGCCGTTCTGGATGAAAATGCAAGCGGTGATGAAGCCAACAACGCAACCATCGTCAACACGCTGATCGGCAAGAATGTGGATCTGATCTACACCATTGCGACCTCCTCCTCTCAAGCAGCCGCAGCTGCTACCGATGAGAAGAATATTCCCGTTGTATTCAACGCTGTGACCGATCCCGTCGGTGCAGGTCTGGTGGCTTCTATGGCGGCTCCCGGCAAGAACGTGACTGGTGTATCCGATATCAACCCCGTTGAGAAGCAGATCGAGCTGATCACCGAGCTGCTTGGCTCCAAGGATATCAAGGTTGGCTTCCTTTACACCTCTGCCGAGACCAACTCGGTTACGCAGATCAATATGGCAAAGGCCTATTGCGAAGCAAACGGCATTGAGTACGTGGAGAGAGGCATTGCTGACATTACCGAATTGAAGACTGCCATGATCGCACTTTCCAATGAAAAGGTAGATGCCATCTACGTTCCCACCGATAACGTGCTGGCCAACGGTGCCGCTACGGTACACGCTGTCAACATCGGTGAGTAATTCGCTGTTATCATAGAGAAAGGGTTGCGGATTTTTCCGCAACCCTTATACCTCATTTCAGAAAGGAAATTCGTTTACCCATGGGTTATATGTTAATGACCGGTGCCACCGAGGGTCTGATCTGGGCCGTCCTTGCCATTGGTGTGTACGTTGCATACCGGATTCTGGATTTTGCAGATCTGACCTGCGAAGGAAGCATTACGCTTGGTGCATCCATGACCGCAATGCTGATCTGGAAAGGTGTCAACCCGTTTTTGGCGCTGTTGATCTCGTTCTTGTCCGGCTGTGTTGCCGGCGTGGTGACGGGAGTTTTGCATACCAAGTTTAAGATTCCGCCCATCTTGGCGGGTATTTTGACCATGTGTGCCCTGTATTCCGTCAACATCCATATTATGAGCTTGGGCAGCGGCAATGCCGATACGTCCAACCTTTCGTTGGCCAATTTCAGAAAAGACATTCTGTATGCCAAGATCTCCGACCTGTTGAATCTGAACCGCAATACCACTACGTTGTTGGTTGGCATCGTGATCTGTGTGATCTTGGTAGCGGCTCTGTATTGGTTCTTCGGAACCGAGTTGGGCTCCTCTATCCGTGCAACGGGTGCCAATGAAAAAATGTGCCGTGCTCAAGGCATCAACACCGACATGACCAAGATTGTGGGATTGGCACTCGCCAACGGTCTGATCGCACTGTCGGGCTCTCTCTACAGCCAGTACAACTATTATTCCGACGTGAAGATCGGTATCGGTTCCATCGTGATCGGCTTGGCCTCTATCATCATTGGAGAGGCACTGTTCTCTCGCTTTAAGAATTTTGCGGTGATGCTGGGTGGTATTGTGATCGGTGCGGTGGTTTACCGTGTGATCATTTCCTTTATTTTCTATCTGGGCGTTCCTTCCACCAATATGAAGCTGATCACAGCTGTGGTTGTGGTGGTTGCGTTGACGGCAACGCATTTTGCCGGAAAGCTCAAGTTTTCAAAGCGGAAGGAGAAGAAGGGTCATGAATAATCAAACCGTTCCCGCTCTCTCCTTGCAGGGAATCCGAAAAGTATTTTATCCCGGCACCATCAACGAAAAGGTTGCGTTGAACGGTGTTGGTCTGGATCTGAATCCGGGTGATTTCGTTACCATTATTGGTGGTAACGGAGCCGGAAAATCGACGATGCTGAATGCCGTTGCCGGTGTTTGGCCCGTGGACGGCGGTCACATTTTGATCGACGGGCAGGATATCACCAAGCTCCCCGAGCACACGCGTGCCAAGTTGATCGGCCGTGTGTTCCAGGACCCCATGACGGGTACGGCGGCAGGGATGCAGATTGAGGAGAATTTGGCAATTGCCGCTCGCAGAGGAAAAAACCGCACGCTTCGTTGGAGCATCACCGCTGCAGAGCGGAAGATGTTCCGTGAAAAGCTTGCATTGCTGGATCTGGGCTTGGAGGATCGCATGACCGCAAAGGTCGGCCTGCTCTCCGGCGGTCAGCGTCAGGCGTTGACCCTGTTGATGGCAACCTTGCAAAATCCCAAGCTTTTGCTGTTGGATGAGCACACGGCGGCTCTTGACCCCAAAACGGCGGCCAAGGTGTTGGAGCTTTCCCAAAGGTTGATCTCCGACAATCAGTTGACGGCGATGATGGTAACGCACAACATGAAGGATGCCATTGCGTACGGCAACCGTCTGATCATGATGCATGAGGGACGGATCATCTTTGACGTGTCCGGCGAGGAAAAGAAAAAGCTGACCGTAGAAGCACTGATCGAAAAGTTCTCCACGGCAAGCGGCGAGGAATTTGCCAACGACCGTGCTTTGTTGAATTAAATTGGACTTTGAGGGAATCGTTCTGAAAAGAGGGATTCCCTCAAATTTTCTTGGAATGTTTGTATGGATCGCAGGGAATCCACCGTGGGTTGGACAGGCAAAGGGCTGTTGGAAAAGAAAATCTGCCGAAACGGTTGACAAGTGGGTGTCAAATCCGTACAATAAAGGAAGAACGACAAAAAAGAGGTTACACATGACAAACGAACGGTTTATCAGAGAGGCCATGCTCATCGGAGACGAGGGAGTGGCGGCCTTGGCAGCGGCAAAGGTTGCCGTATTTGGCGTTGGTGGCGTGGGCAGCTATGCGGCTGAGGCTTTGGCTCGGTGCGGCGTGGGAACGCTGGAGCTGATCGACGGAGACGTGGTTTCGGTCAGCAATATCAATCGACAGCTTTGTGCCTTGGACAGCACGGTGGGGCTTCCCAAGGTGCAGGTCATGGCCGAGCGGTTTCGACAGATCAATCCTGCGCTTCGAGTGGTGGCGCGCTACGAGATGTTTCTCCCCGAAAACGCCCACACCTTTGATTTTGGCTCTTATGATTTCGTGATCGATGCGGTGGATATGGTGACGGCCAAGGTCAGCTTGGCAGTCTGCTGTCACAAGGCGGGGACACCCATGATCAGCTGTATGGGAACGGGAAACAAGCAGGATCCCGGAGCGTTGCAAGTGGGAGATCTGGCCAAGACCCATACCTGTCCGTTGGCACGGGTCATGCGTCGGGAGCTGAAGGCGAGGGGAATCGTCCGTTTGCCCGTGGTTTGGTCCGAGGAGGCTCCCATGCCTCACCGGATGGAGGCAGAGGAGACGAGCCGTGTGGTGCCAGGCAGTCTTGCCTTTGTTCCTCCCGTGGCGGGCTTTTTGGCCGCTTCGGAGGCAGTGAAATCGATATGGAATCGGCAAGGAGAAAGAATATGAGTAAGCAGGTCTGGAAGGGCGGCGCATTGATCGCCCCTGTGCCCCCGTGTATGGTCACTTGCGGTGACATGGAGAAGCCCAACGTGCTGACCGTGGCATGGACGGGGATTATCAACACCCATCCGCCCAAAACCTATATTTCGGTTCGCCCATCCCGTCATTCTTATGGCTTGATTCGGGAGAGTCGGGAATTTGTGATCAATCTGACCACCGAGCAATTGGTGCGTGCCGCCGATTTTTGCGGTGTATATACCGGTGCCAAGGTGGATAAGTTTCAACGGTGCGGTCTCCATCCCGAACCTGCTTCGGCGGTGTCCGCTCCTCTGTTGGCCGAAAGTCCGCTGTCCTTGGAGTGCCGTGTCACCGAGATCCTTCCCTTGGGAACACACGATATGTTCTTGGCCGATATCGTTGCCGTGGACGTATCCGAGGAATTGTTGGATGGGGAGGGACGTCTTTGTCTGGAGCGTGCCCACCTGGCCGCTTTCGCCCACGGGGAGTATTTTGCCTTGGGTCGAAAACTGGGCAGCTTTGGCTTTTCGGTGAAAAAGAAGAAAAAAAGCACGGCAAAAAAGTGAATATACAAATCCAAAAAAAGGGATACCCGCTTTTGGCTTTCGTCAATTTGTGCAATTAGCAGATTTTGCACTTTTTCCAAAAAAGGACTTGACAAGCCAAGAGCGGGTTTTTCCACAGCCTTGGGTGTGGAATAGTGGAAAACATCCCTTGCAAAATCAAGGTTTTCCACAGTTTCCACAGGGTTTTCCACAGGCAAAGCCTTTTTTGTACGGAGTTTTCCACAGGCCTTTGAAAAAAACAGTCTTGGTCATTTTGAACAAAAATAATCGGAAAAAGTCAAAAAACGGAAATGAATATTCGGTGCATTGGGTTGTATATGCACGTTTTTTGGAAAAGAAACGGTCAAGTTGCACCGATTTTTTGCATAGAATAAAAGGAGATTCTTTGTGCGAAAATGCAGGAAAAAATCTTGTAATATGGGCGAAATCATGATATAATAGATTTGATACCGAACGAGTGGAGGATGGCGTGGATTATATCATAGACCGAGCGCATGATCGCATGACCGTGAAGGACTACGCCAAACGGGTGGTAGGCCTTTCGGGTGCCGCTTTGAAGCATTTGAAATTTTTGCCCCATGGCATCACCGTCAATGGCACACGGGTGACCGTCCGGCATCTTCTTTCAGAGGGGGAGGTGCTGTCGCTTGCTTTTGAGGATACCGAGCCGCAAGAGGCCGTTTTGCCTGTTTCGCTTCCCCTTGCCATTGCTTATGAGGATGAGACGGTGGTCCTGCCCGATAAGCCGGCTCACATGCCCACGCACCCTTCCTTTGGACACCGTGAGGATACGGTAGCCAACGCCTTGGCGTTTCGTTATGCCAAGGAGGGGATCCCCTTTGTTTTTCGCCCCGTCAACCGATTGGACGGCAACACCAGCGGTCTTTTGTTGAGTGCCCGTGACCGTCTGACGGCCGCCCGACTTTCGGCGGCCATGCGGGAGGGTGCTATCCACAAACAATATATTGCCGTGCTGAAGGGATGCCCCGAGGAGCGGCAGGGAACGGTGGATACGTATTTGCGCCGTACGGCCGAGAGTATCATTGTTCGGGAAATTTGTGCCGAGGGAGAGGGCGGCGACCGTGCCATTACTCGCTATCGGGTGTTGGCAGAGAGCGGAGGGTATTCTCTCTGCTTGGCCTCTCCCGTTACGGGAAGGACCCACCAGCTTCGGGTGCATTTTGCGGGGCTTGGGTGTCCCATCGTGGGCGATACGCTATATGGCTCGCCCTCCCCGCTCATTGACCGCCATGCCCTACATTCGGCCATGCTGGCCTTTCCTCATCCCAAAAGCGGAGAGGCGTGCCGTGTTTGCGCCCCCTTGCAGGAGGATATGCTGGCATTGGTAAGAGCGTTGTTTTCTCCCGAGACGCTGGAGGCGGCCGATCGACTTTGCATGGAAGAGGGGCTTTGTATGCTCCCAAAGGAATAAAAAGAAAGAATGGATGCTATGAATCAACCAAACGACCTGCCTTGTGAGGCAGTGGAAATGAGTGCCCCGAAAGGGAAGTGGCGAGCGATCCAAGCATTTTTACGCTCGCTTCCCATCTTCGTATGGGTGCTGTACGGCTTGGCCCTTGTCGGTCTGTTGCTGTACGGTCTGTTTTGTCTGTTTCCTGCTTTTGCAGATGGATATAATCGCTATATCGGCTCTGTTGTACGGGCCTTCTTTGCCACGCTGACGGGGTGGATCCCCTTTTCCTTGGCCGAATTTTTGCTGCTGATGCTTCCCGTTTTGGTGGCGGTTCTGTTTTGGGTGGGAGTCAAACGATATGCGGATTCCTGGCGAGACGTTCTGATCTACTGCGTTACCATCCTTTCTCTCTTGGCCTACCTGTTTTCGGTCTTTGCCTTGGGCTTTGCCGCAGGCTATCGGGGAAGCTCTTTGGATGAGAAGCTGGGGCTTCCTGCCGAGAAGGTCAGCGCAGAGGATCTGTACGGAACGGCGATGTGGTTGGTGGATGAGTTGAACGATCATTCGGTGGAAACGGTGTACGGAAAAGACCATTTTTCGGTCATGCCGTACGATCTGAACGGGATGAACGATCGGCTGATGGCCGCCTATGATAAGGCCTGCGAGCGATATCCCTTTTTGCAGCGGCTTCACAGCCGTATCAAGCCTGTGATGCTCAGCTACCCCATGTCCTATACGCACATTACGGGGGTCTATACCTTCTTTACGGGAGAGGCCAATCTGAACGTGGACTTTCCCGACTACACGCTCCCCTTTACGGCGGCTCACGAGTTGGCACATCAACGGGGCATTGCCCGTGAAAACGAGGCCAATTTTATGGCCTTTTTGGTGTGTATGGAGTCGGAGGATCCTTATTTGCAATATTGCGCTTACCTGAATTTATACGATTATGTCATCGGTGCGCTCAGCTCGGCTGACGGAACGCTGTACGGTCGGGTACAGGGGTCTCTTTGTGCAGACGTGAGAAACGAGCGTGTGGCTTATCGGAATTTTTACGCCACCTATCAGGATTCGGTGGCAAGTCAAGTGTCGGGTGCGGTGAACAACACCTATCTGACCATTCAAGGCACCGAGGGAACCAAGAGCTACGGTATGGTGGTGGACTTGGCGGTGGCCTATTGGAAACACTGGTAAACATCGGTTTGATACGGAGGACTTTATGGAAAAGTTGCTGATTCGAGGCGGTCGACCCCTGATGGGTGAGGTGGAGATCAGCGGAATGAAAAATTCCGCTCTTCCCGTGCTGTTTGGCACCCTTGCGGCGGGCGATATCTGCGTCATCGGCAATCTGTCGGATCTGAGTGATATTTCGCTGACGCTGGAGATTTTGCGCTCCTTGGGCGCAAAGGTTCGGATGCTGGATACCGACACGGTGATGATCGACAGCCGTGATGTGATCATGAAAAGCCCCCCTCTGGAGCTGGTGGGGAAAATGCGTGCATCCACCTACCTCATCGGTGCCATGTTGGGCCGTTTTCATGCGGCACAGGTGGGCTATCCCGGCGGCTGTGATTTCGGTCTGCGCCCCATCAACCAACACATCAAGGGCTTTGAGCTGTTGGGGGCAACCATTACATACGGTGAAAACGCCAATATTATTGCCGAGGCGAAGAACGGACTGCACGGCAATCAAATTTACATGGATGTGGTCTCGGTAGGGGCTACCATCAACGTGATGCTGGCCGCCGTATTTGCCGAGGGTACGACGGTGATCGAAAATGCGGCTCGTGAGCCTCATATTGTGGATATGGCTTGCTTCCTCAACGCCTGCGGTGCTGATATCAGCGGTGCGGGAACGGGTATGATCCGAGTCCGAGGAGTCAAGCGTTTGCATGGATGTCGGTATCAATTGGCTCCCGATATGATTGAGGCGGGAACTTATATGGCGGCGGCGGTGGCCACGGGCGGATCTGTGACGGTCACCAAGATCATTCCTCGCCACATGGAGGCGGTAACCGCCAAGCTCCGAGAGATCGGTGTGGAGGTGGCCGTCGGAGACAGCTCCATTACGGTAACGGCTCGGGACCCCTATCGGGGAACCTCTATCAAGACCAATCCCTATCCGGGCTTTCCTACGGATATGCACCCCCAGTTCAGCGCCATGCTGTGCTTGGCACGAGGCATGAGTGTGATTTCGGAAGGAATTTGGGGCGAACGCTTCAAATATACCAAGGAGTTGGAGAAGATGGGGGCGGATATCAAGGTAGTGGAAAATGCCGCCTACATCACGGGTGTTGCCCAACTGCACGGGGCAGAGGTGGGAGCCACCGATCTGCGTGCGGGGGCATGTCTTGTGATCGCAGGTCTGGCCGCCGACGGTGTGACCACCGTGGGGGGATTGGAATATCTGGATCGAGGATATCAGAATATCGTAGAAAAGCTGCGGGCACTGGGTGCCGACGTGCGGCGAATTTAAGGAAATCAAAAAAGAGCCTTCTTGATCAAGAAGGCTCTTTTGAATGACAAGGTCAGAAGGCTCCGTCACCTGCGGTGAGACGAATGAGCAGGGAACGGTTGTCGGGCTGATTTTTGGCATCCAACGCTGCACGGTTGCGGCGGATCTCACCGCACTTTTCACAACGGTGAAGAATGACAAAGCCCCGTCGGGGATCGGGCTCGGAGCGGATGGGCCGCATCTGCCCTCCGCAGGGATTGGCACGGTCACCGGGGTTGATATCCACGTGGAGCGACCACAGACAAAAGGGGCAATGGTTGCGAGAGCTGTTGCCCATGGGGAGCACCTCTCGGCCGCAATGGGCACAGGTAAAGGCGCAATCGTTTTTGGTAAAGCGTTTTTGTTCCATCTGATCTCCTTTACGACCTCTTGCCGTATTCCTTCAAAGCAGCCCAATCGGCACTCTTGGGCTGTTCATACAGCTTTTGAGACTTGTAGTCGTATAGACAGAGCGTTCCGTAGGGATCTTGGTTGTAGTCCAGATCTCCCGTGTAATACACGTCGGCAAAAACGGCCAACAGGGTTCCGTCGTCGATGATGGCGGACAGATCCAGATCCTCCGGCATATCAAAGACCAAGCGGGTGTAGTTATACATATACTTTTGTTCCATCTGCTCTGTGGTAGCGGTGATGCGCACCTGACGAACGCTGGCGGGATCGGTTTTGGCGTTGTCGGAGGTTACGTTCGGGGTCAGATCCAGATTGAGCACTAAAGTCACGTCGTAAATACGGTCGGTGCGGGCAGGAAGCTCCTCCAAGGAGGCCACCTTGTTGTCATCCACCAATGCACGGATGGTGCTGTTGTTATAGCGGAACAGCACTTGGATCTGATCGGCATCGGGAATGAACACCACGTCCGGAACGGCGAAATACCCTTTGTTTTTTTCGGCACGGGTGATGGTATTCTGCTTTTGGCGCATGAGGGTCAGATCGTTGTCCTCCTGCTCGTACAGCTGGTACAGGGCATCGTTGGGGGTCAGATGATCCAGCTCCTTGGGCGGCTCCTGTGCAATAAAGATCCGCCAAAACAGAAAACCGCAGACCAAAGCAATGCCAACGGTCAGCAAAATTTTCAACAGCACTCCGATGTGTCGGAAGGTGCGAGTAACTCTTGACATGAAAGCTCCTTTTGGCTATAATATAAATAAGATTTGGATTCACCTGTCATTATATCACAAAATTGTGATGATTGCAAGTAGTCCGTGTGAAACAATCCGTGAAGCGTGAGGTTGCGTATGTACGAATATACTCCCCCTAAAAACAATCAAAAGGCACAGCGTCTCATCCCTCTTTTTTTGGTCGGCGGCGGTGTGCTCATTCTCCTGCCCAGAATCCTTGGCCTCCCCTATGCCTCGCTGTTTCAGTTGGCAGGGGCGGGGCTGTTGACGGCGGCCATCTTTTTGGCTACCCGATACGTGGCAAAAAGCTACGTTTACCGGATCTGTCCCGTCGAGGACGGACAAGCCGATTTTGAGGTGGTGGAGCTGATGAGCGGAAAGCGCCGCATGACCGTTTGCCGCATTGCTTTGACGGATGTGGAGGAGATCATCACCCTGAAAAGCGAGGATCAGGCGGCATTGCGTGCCCTCCGTGAGCGGATTCGGAAGGAGGGACGAAAGCTGTACCATTATTGTCCCGATCTTTCCCCCGATTCGGTGACCTATCTGTTGATCAAGGAGCAGTTGGGCGGTCCTGTGGCCATTTCCCTTTGCCCCGATGAGATCTTGTTGACGCTGTTGCAAAACGGCATGGAGCGGGGATGATTTCCCATTAAAAGCCAAAGAGCCCGGAAGACGAAAACCGTCTTTCGGGCTCTTTTTGGATTGGTTTCGGTCACGGTTGTTCTTCCTGTGTGAGATTGATTCCCGATTCCAACAGAACCGCACCGTTTGACGTAATAAGATAGTGGTCAAACAGGATGGTGCTTGCCGTTTGCTCAAAATCCGTAAACCATTCGTTCTTGGGGTAAACGACCGCTTTTCCTCCGTAATAGTAGGCCCAAGCTGTTTCATGTTCTACGAAAGGAATTTCATTTCTTCCCGTAGACAAAGCAACTTGAATAACAGAATTTTTTGCTCGGCTGACAAAAACGGAAACCGTTGGATATTGGTTCTCCTCGTTTAGAGTAGCGGGAACCTTAAAGTTGTATATGAATTTATCACCTGACGCTTCAATCGAATAGAGTTCATAGGAATATTTCTGTATGGTGGGAATCAAAACAGAATCCACCTCATGAAAATTCATACAGTCCATCGCACTTAGACGGTCTCCCACGATATTTTGTACAGCGATACATTCTTCCGTTGTTTTGCATTCTTCGATTACGTTGGGATTGTTTTTAACCCAAACCAAATCTGATAGAAACTGTTCACGGCTTGTGACACGGTATGTAGGTGCTTCGTTTATGACGTAGGGCTCTTCTTCTCGGCAGCAGACAAGGGAAAGGCACAAGAGGGCGGTTAGAAAGAGCAACAAAAATTTTTTCATATTGGAACTCCTTTTTTTCCTTGGACGTAGGGAAGCCTCCGCCCAAGGGTGGGATACTAATTTAGATATTTTACAGTTCCCCTTTCTTCACCAAAAGGAACAAAGGGATTTTCTTGTTCAAGATCAAGGATTACTCCCAAAACATTTTCTTTTTTGTTGGCCTCAAAGGTGGTATTCAGCGTTTTTTCATAGGTGGAAACTCCTTCTAACGGAGAAAATTCCAAATCTCCTTTTGCATCTTTTGTTACATTGAGACGGGTCCAAACAATTTCATAGGTGTCGGTTTTGGTTACCACTTCTCCCATGAGTTGATTCCCTTGGTACATGAGATGGAGCTGATAATCCTCCCCTAATTCGTTTGAAAGTAAAGGAATGACTAGCATGTCTCCGTCCGTTTGGTAATACAATTGGGCGGCTTCTAAAGAATTAACACCGTGTACGGCCATGAAGTTGGCGCTGTTGAGCTCTTTTTCTTTCCATGGGTAAAAGTAGATAGAAGATAAAATTTGCAATCTTTCTTCCCAATATTGTTGATAAACTGTTTGCGCAGAAGAGATATCGGAAACCGGCTCAATATAACGCAAGGAAGCAGGACCGTTGTTGCTAACATATTTTAATTCCGTCTCTCCTTTTTCATGACCGAATATGTTATAGCCTAAATGTCTCTGTGCACACAAAAGAACACCCTCTATCGTAAACGTTTCTCTGAATTCGTTTGCCCATTGACACTCTTGCATGAATTTTTTTTGATTATAATACTCTTGCGGATGAGCAGATGTTCTGTCTTGCTGATAGGGGTATAAGGCAACATCTGAACAAAAAATATTGATTTCAAAGGTTTCCCCGCTTTCGACAATGCTTAAAATGGTAGCATCTATTAACGTTTGGTCTATATAAAACAGATAAGCACGAAGATTTGTTTCCTCCAAGCGTTCTCCATATACCGGAAGCCATTTCATTTCAGTAGCATTGATATATGCTTCTTTGAAGGGGGCCCATGATCCTTTCTTCTCCATAAAGAAGTCAAGACATTCCATGGGATCAGCAGTCAATGCAACTTCTCGGTAATGGTATTCGTCTACAGGAATCCAAAATTGTTCGATTTTTTCACGACCTGTTATCGGTAATACTGGATCTGTTGTGGTAATCGTGGTGCCTGGATTTTGGTGATCACCATTACAGCCTTCGAAAGAGAAGCACATAATTACGGCTAATATTAATAATATAATTTTCTTCATGTGTGACACCCTCCACTTCATGAAATAGTATAATTAGGTGCTTCGTTTGCGTATTCCGGTTCTTTTTCTCCGTAGCAGACAAGGGAACGGCACAGGGCGGCGGTTAGAAAGAACAGTAAGAAATTTTTCATGATGTACCTCCTTTTAGGGTGCGAACGGTTGTTCTTCCTGTGTGAGATTGATTCCCGATTCCAACAGAACCGCACCGTTTGACGTAATGAGGTAGTGGTCAAACAGGATGGTG
>JAFTRT010000091.1 GCA_017462145.1 Clostridia bacterium | reverse complement strand
TGATATCACCTAACCTTTTGGAACTATTATACTCGGAAGCGGCTTGCTTGTCAAGGAAAACTGTGCTATGATGAAAGAAAAAAGGAGGAATTTTTGGATGCGTTGGAGTAAAGAAAGAATATGGAAGTGGTACAACGAACGCCCTTGGATGAGGGGATGTAACTATATGAGTGCCGATTGTGCCAATCGAGTGGATCAGTGGCAGGCATTGGGCTTTGAGGAGCGCTTTCAAACTACCGAGCGAGAGCTTGCGCTGATGCAAAAGACCGGCTTGAATACCATACGGATCATCTTGGAATATGTGGTATGGAAAGAGGAGCACGACGGCTTTCTGGAGCGGTTTGACCGCTATCTGTCTCTCTGTCAACATTATGGCATTTCCTGTATGGTGGTGTTGGCCAACGATTGTATGCCCCCGAAAACCGAGCGCTGGAAGATGCCCTACGTGGGAGTGCAGGAATACGACTGGGGCTATCACGGCGGAAAGATGCATTCCCAACACAGCAACCACGGACAGGTTTGTCCCCACTTTTATCTGGACGATCCCGAAACGAGAGAGGATTATTTCCGGATGATTCGTGAGATCGTAACCCTCTACCGAGACGATCCCCGTATTTGTATCTGGGATTTGTATAATGAGGCAGGAAATTCCAATCGGTTGGAGCTGACACGGCATAATCTCAAGGCCATCTTTGATCTGGTGCGGTCCATCGATCCGTCTCAGCCTTTGACCTGCGGTGTATTTCACATCAAGGGTGAGGGAGAACTGTTTGAGTTGGATCAATATGCCTTGGAACATTCCGACATCATTACGTACCATTGTTATCGGCCGTATGCGGAGCATCTGAAGATCATTCGTCGGCTGAAGCGAGAGGGACGGCCGATCATCAATACGGAGTGGTTGGGCCGTTGCTTGCAAAATGACGTTTTTTCGTTGTTCCCGCTGTTTTATATGGAGAAGATCGGATGCTATAATTGGGGGTTCGTAGCCGGAAAATATCAAACTTATGAGCCGTGGGAGGGAACATGGCAACGGTATGAGCAAGATCCTCATTACGAGGTGGACTTTACCAAATGGTTCCACGATCTGTATCGGCCCAACCACCGTCCCTATGATCCCAAGGAGATTGCCCTGATCCGAGAGTTTTGCGACTTGGCCGATGCCGAGTTCGAGCAGGAGCAGAGGGCCGGCACGGAGCAGAGATGACCGTAGCGGCATGGATCTTCGGCATTGGCGGTGTGGTGGCTAATTTTGTCATCTATCAGCAAAAAAGCCGAACGGGATGCTTGATTGCGAAGCTGGTGGCTGACTGCCTGTGGACGCTGCATTATGGTTGCTTGGGAGCGATGAGCGGTGCGGCCATTTGCGCCATTGGGATTGTTCGGGAGACGGTTTTTTTGAATCATCATCGGCGATGGGCCAAGGGAAAAGGCTGGTTGCTTGTGTTTCTTTTGATCGGGGTGGTTTCTGCCGTTCTGACCTGGAAAAACGGATTCAGTCTGTTTCCTGCCTTGGCCTCCGCTTTGTCGGTTTTTAGTTTTTGGCGAGGCAATCCCAATCTGACCCGTTTGCTGTCTTTTCCCATCTCGGGCTGTTTTATCCTTTACAACCTTTCCTGTCTGTCTTATATGGGGCTTGTCAACGAGGCCGCTGTTCTTTTGTCCTCTCTGATTGGACTTTTGTGTGAAATTCAAGAGAGAAGAGCGAAACCAAAAAGAGGGAAAGGACAATAAAATTGTAAGATTTGCACAAAAGCCTGTCGAATATTTCTACATTCTGCGTGAAAAAAATACAAAATAGCTCTTGAAAAAGAAGAAAAGGTGTTGTATAATAAGTGTATGGGAAAATTTTCAATGCCCAAACTATCATTTTTTGCTTTCCGCAAGAGCGGAAGGAAGGAGGAACCCCAATGGCTGTTGTAGACACCAAACAAATCAGAAATATTGCGCTTCTCGGACACGGAGGCTGTGGAAAGACGTCGCTGGCCGAGGCTATGATATATTTGACCGGCGCATCCGACCGTCTGGGAAAGGTAGCCGACGGTAATACCGTTTCGGACTATGATGCAGAAGAAATCAAGAGAGGCTTTTCCTTGAATGCGTCCGTTCTGAATATGACTTGGAAGGACGTAAAGATCAACCTGATGGATACCCCCGGATATCTGGATTTCGTGGGCGAGGCTTATCAGGCACTCCGTGTGGCTGACAGTGCCGTGATCGTGGTAGACGGTAAGGCAGGCATTGAGGTTGGAACCGAGCTGGCTTGGGGATATGCCGAGGCGGCAGGTCTGCCCCGTGCGTTCTTTATCAATAAGTTTGACGATAACGAGGCTCGTTTTGCCCGGGTTCTGGACTCTTTGCACGAGACCTTTGGAAAGCACATCTGCCCGCTGACCATTCCCATGGTCAAGGACGGTGTGGTCAAGGGCTGTATCGATTTGATCGACCAGTCGGCTCACGTATTTGATAACAACGGCCGTCATTTTGTGGAGATCATTCCCGAGGAATCCATGGAAGCCGTTGAAAAGTACAGAGATATGCTCATGGAGGCTGTTGCCAGCACCGATGAGGATCTGATGATGAAGTATTTTGAGGGCGAAGAGATCACCCACATGGAGGCCATCAATGCCGTCCACGAGGTTATCATCCACGGTGAGATTGTTCCCGTATTCTGTGGTGCCGCCACCAAGCTGTGGGGCGTTTGGACCCTGTTGGATAAGATCACCGAATCCTTCCCCCGTCATACCGCCAAGAAGGTGGAACAGTTGGCAGACGGAGACGAGACCGAGATCACGCCCGAGGGCGAGCCTTCGCTGTTTATCTTCAAGACTGTGGCCGATCCCTTCGTAGGAAAGATGTCCTTCTTTAAGGTCATGAACGGAACTGTGAAGCGGGATCTGCTGATGAAGAACAACACCACCGGCGACTCCGAAAAACTGGCTCATATTTATACCATGAACGGCAAGAAGCAGACCGAGGTTGAAGAGCTGGCTTGCGGTGATATCGGTATGGTTGCTAAGCTGACCGGTACCAACACCAACGATACGCTGACTTGGAACAAGGAGCTGAAATATGCTCCCATCGAATATCCCACCTCCTACTACACCAAGGCGATGATCCCTGTTTCTGCAAAGGACGAGGGCAAGATTTCACAGAGCATCGTCAAGATGACCGAGGAGGATCTGACCCTTCGCTATGAGAACAACGCAGAGACCAAGCAGATGTTGGTATCGGGTTTGGGCGATATGCATCTGGCTGTCTTGGCAGCCAAGCTGAAGGATCGCTTTGGTGTCAACGTCAACTTTGATATTCCCAAGATCGCATATCGTGAGAAGATCACCAAGCGTGTGGACGTAGAAGGCAAGCATAAGAAGCAGAACGGAGGTTCCGGCCAGTATGGTCACGTTAAGATTCGCTTTGCTCCTTCTGAGGAAGAGGGCTTGAACTTTGTGGTCTCGGTCGTTGGCGGAACTGTTCCGAAGAACTTCTATCCTGCCGTTGAAAAGGGATTGCAGGATGCAATGGCCAAGGGTGCCGTGGGCTTCCCGTTGGTCGGTCTGACGGCTGATCTGTATGACGGCTCTTACCACGATGTAGACTCGGATGAAATTTCCTTCAAGACCGCTGCAAACATTGCGTATAAGAAGTGTCTGGAGCAGGCAGCTCCCGTTCTTTTGGAGCCTGTGGGTGATATGGCTATCACCGTTCCCGATTCCTTGGTGGGTGACGTTATGGGCGACTTGAACAAGCGCAGAGGTGCCGTGATGGGCATGGATGCTGCCGGCAAGAAGGGCTATACGGTGGTCAATGCCATTGCCCCCAGGGCAGAGTTGGTGGACTATCCCATCGCACTTCGTGCCATGACCCAGGGTAGAGGTAGCTTTACTTATGAGGTAACGGGCTATGACACCGTTCCCGGTAACGTATCTGCCAAGATCATCGAGCAGGTCAAAAAGGCCGCTGAATAAGGAAAAAATCAAAAGGGAGCTTTCCAACGGAAAGCTCCCTTTTGTTTTTTCATAAAAATGAATGGTCACCCTTGTTTCGACAGGCTTTGCGGAGGGGATGTGATACAATAAGAAAAAAAGGAAGGAAGGCAATATGTTACACAAAAATTGTAGCTTTGAGACACGCTTATCGGGGCAGGTGTTGGAGCTCGCCTTACGGGGGGAGATCGATCATCACAACGCCGTTCGGGTTCGAGGCGATATGGATGAACAGATCCGCAGGCATTGTCCCCGTGAGACGGTCTTGGATCTGTCCGAGATTGATTTTATGGATAGCTCGGGATTGGGCTTGATCATGGGGCGGTATGCACTGATGCAACAGATGGGAGGCACCTTGTCCCTGAAAAATCCAAATGAGCGGATTGTGAAAATTTTAGAGCTTGCAGGCTTTGGCCGAGTGATTTCCATTGTGATGGACAAGCCCTGCAAAAAGGAGGGAGAACAATGAAACAGACCCGTCAAGCACCCCGCTTTTCCTCGGCGGCAGTCAATGAAATGAGATTGAGGCTTCCGTCCCTCTCGGTCAACGAGTCGGTGGCCAGAGCTACGGTAGCCGCTTTTTGTGCCCAATGTGATCCCGGTGTAACCGAGCTTGCCGATATCAAATGCGCTTTATCCGAGGCGGTGACCAATTGTATCGTTCATGGTTACCGTGACACGGTTGGAACCATTTACATAACCGTGCGTCTGCTGGAGGAGCATGCGGTTCGGATCGACGTAAAGGACAAGGGTTGCGGCATTCCGGATGTCAAGCTGGCACGCAGTCCTCTTTATACCACCGATGCGGCCGGTGAAAGAAGCGGAATGGGATTTACGGTCATGGAGAGTTTTTGTGATAAGGTCAAGGTGGTGTCAACATGCGGAAAGGGTACAACGGTCACACTGTTCAAGCAGTTGAAGGGCAGATAAGCGTTTGCACCGAGTCGGAGAGCTACGCCGACAATCGGGAGCTGATTGCCTTGGCGCAGAGCGGAGAAGGAGAAGCGGCCATGGCGGCCACGGAACGGCTTTTGGAACATAATCGGGGCTTGGTACGCACCATTGTGGCTCGTTTCCGTGACAGAGGAGCAGACATGGAGGATCTGATGCAGATGGGAACCATCGGAATGCTCAAAGCCATTCGCAGCTTTGATCTGGAGCGAGGAACCTGCTTTTCCACTTATGCCGTTCCTTTGATCTTTGGGGAGATTCGCCGTTATCTGCGGGATGAAGGACCGATTAAAATCGGCCGCTATTGGAAAAAGTTGGGTTCTGAACTGACCGCCCGAAAGAATCGGATCCTCAGTGAGGAAGGGAGAGAGCCGCATATCGGGGAGCTTGCCCGCCTGTGCGGCGTATCCCCCGAGGAAGCCGCAATGGCCATGGATGCTATGTCTCCCCTGGTTTCCCTTTCGGATTTTGTTTACGGTGAAGAGGATGGTGTTCTGCTTCAGGATACACTGGCCGACCCGGAGGCGGGAGGGGAAATGGAACGGATCAGTGATCGGATCGAACTGACACGCGCCATGGCAAAGATGCCCGATGATT
>JAFTRT010000090.1 GCA_017462145.1 Clostridia bacterium | reverse complement strand
GTTGCGGTCACAGCGGTCACTTCAACTTCCTTGAAAACTGCAACTGCAAGCTGGGCTGGAAGATCGACTGTCCCATGCGTTGGAGACACGAGGGCGTTGACTTTGAGCCGGGCGGAAAGGATCATGCCGCACCCACGGGCTCTTACAACAACTCCAAAATTATCTCTCAAAAGGTCTTTGGCTTTGAGGCACCTTTGTTCCAGGGCTACGAGTTTATCGGTATCAAGGGAATGACGGGCAAGATGTCCAGCTCTTCCGGTTTGAATCTGACCCCCGACACCCTGCTTCGTCTCTATCAGCCCGAGGTCTTGCTGTGGCTCTATTCCAAGACCGAACCCACCAAAGCGTTTGATATCTGCTTTGATGACGGAATCCTGCGTCAGTATTTTGAGTTTGATAAAATGCTCACCGATTGCAGAGAGGGCAAGGCAACGCCCATTACCCAAGAGATCATGTATAACTGTCAGATTCCGGGCAGAGAGATTGAAACCGTTCCCATGGGACTGTTGGTTCAGCTCGGTTCGGTGGTCAATTTCAACGTCCCCATGTTGGAGACTGTTTTTGAAAAGATCGGAACGCCCTACCGGGAAGCACAGTTTGCAGACCGATTGGCACGGGCCAAGTTTTGGTTGGAGCAGTGTGCTCCCGATCAGGTCAACCGTCTGCGCACCACCCGTAATTTTGAGGTTTTTGAGACCCTCAATGAGCAGGAAAAGCAAGCAATTGCCCTGCTTCACGCTTACATTGCAAAGGGCGGCTATACGCTGGACGAGCTGAACAACCGTCTGTATGCCATCCCCAAGGAGGTCTACGGAGAGGGCATGACCGACAAGGAGCTGAAGGGCATCCAGGGGGCATTCTTCCGTACGGTCTATCAGTTGCTGATTGACAAGGAAAGGGGTCCCAGACTCTATCTCTTCCTGTATGCCATTGAGGCAGAGCGGTACGTGGGATTGTTGGATTTCTCCTATCCTCAGACCGAGGAGGAGCGTCTGGCCGATGCTCCCGAAGAGATCTGCTGTGAGGAGGCCGTAACGGAGGAGATCAACCGTGAACCCGATCCCGTAGAGCCGGTGAAGGAGCAGGTGGAGATCGACGACTTTGCCAAGCTGGATCTTCGCGTTTGCAAAATTCTTAAGGCAGAAAGCGTTCGGAAATCTCATTCCTGCTTGAAGCTGACCTTGGCCGACGGCTTGGGTGAGCGGGTCATTATGTCCTCGATCAAGGAGGAATATACTCCCGAACAGCTGGTGGGCAGAAAGATCATCGTGTTGGCAAATCTGAAGCCTAACCGCATTTGTAACGTCAATTCTCAGGGCATGCTGTTGGCCGCTACCAACAATGCCTGCGGCTGTCAAGTGATCTTTGTGGATGATTCGGTTCCCGAAGGAACGCAGATTCACTAATGAAAAAATCGGATCCGAACCAAAAGAGCAGACTCTCTTTTGGTTCGCTCCGTTTTCATGAAAAAATAGGGTAAAAACAATCAGAGAGGGGACATCAATATGGAGCGTCAAAGACCGACGGTATCAAAAAAAGGATACCAAATTGCTCAAGTTTGTAAATATGTTTCGCTGGCACTTATTTTTGTTTTCGCATTTATGCCAACGGTTGGCGTGGTGAATTTGGATTCCGATGGAATTGCGATGGCCAACATTTCTCCGATTCAATTTTTGTTTGGCTTTACCAACGCTAACGTCGTCGTTTTGAACGGTGATTTTGGAGATCTGTTTGAATCTTTCTTTGGAGGAACCACAGTAAATTTGGATTCTGTTACGTTTGGAGGGGTCGGTTCTTACGAGATTTATTTGTTTTGGCGGATTTTTATCCATCTGTTGGCTTGGATCATGGTACTCGGCATGGCTTTTTCTTCTTTGAACCAAGAAAAACGGACAAAGAAAATGATCGAGCGGATCAGATTGAAAGAACAGGGATTAGATGCGGGATATTTTTCACGGATAGAGTATGTGGAGAGGCATTACGTTAATCTGAAAAAAGGATGGGCTTTTGTTGAGGGAGCTTTGACCGGTGCCGTGTTAGCCGCCAATTTGATGTATGCGTGTGCTTTTCCGTTGGGTTTGTTTTTTTCGTCATCCGGTTTTACATGGAATTGGATTTTCTCTCTTTTTTCTTTCCTTGTTGTGTTCTTTTTGATAAACGGTTCTATTCAAAAAACAATCTGCCGAGAGGATATTCGGAAAATCAAGCAAGAGGGAGCTGTCATTGAGGGGTTGGAAGAGGATTTGCCGACACCGACCGGTAACAGCGAGCCTTCTACCGAACGCTTTACCCGAATTGTTTACAACTCCGATGCGGTCACGCAGCCGCCCAAGCCGGCCGGTCCGTCCGAATCGGCAAGAGAGGAAGAAGAACGGATCGCATTGCTCCAAAAGTATAAAAAACTGTTGGATGAGGGTGTGATTACCGAGGAAGAGTTCCAAGCGAAGAAAAACGATCTGTTGAAGCATTAAGATCAAGATCCGAAAAAACCGCCTGTGACGGATGGTCACAGGCGGTTTGTGTTTTTTATTCGGCGGCGACGGCTTCTTGGGGGGACTCCACAGGCTTGGGCGGTGCTTTGGTGGCACGCACGCAGAGCATGACGGCCCAACGGGAAAGAACCGACAGCCCCAACACGGGAACGATAACGGGGAAGAAGGTTTCAAAGCCATCGGTAAGCCACAGATAAATGCCGTAAACAAAGGGAATAAGGGAGCAGACCGCATCCACGTAGTACAGCCGAAAGATCAGACTGACGGCAACGCAGATCAAACACAGGAGAATCAGCGTTTTGAGGGGGTCAAAGGATTCCTCCAAAATCCGGGCCACATAGATCTGGCTGTCAAAGTATGCCAGCTCCTCCACGGGGATCTGCGAGACCCGATCCAATCGGTACAGCATAAATCCTGCAAAAAAGGCAGGCGTCAGAGCGATGATATTGGCGGCCAACCAGGAGCGTCGCTTTTCTTGCTCCCGATCTCGCAGGATACATTCCGCTAAATTACCCAGCACGTGCAAGCCGCCCAAAATCAGATACAGCATGGGGCGCTCGTAAAGCTTTTGACAGTCAAACAGGTACAGGCAGAACAAAAAGCTCATCAGGGAAACGGGCAAGGTCACGAGAGGAAGCTTGCGAAGAATTCGCCCCAAGAAGGCTGACAGAAACAAGACGAAAACCAAAACGACAAGGGAACGGTAATCGGGAACCGATTCTTTATCCAAAAACAGCTTGAGCTTTTCGGCCTTGGAGGTCACGTCCGCAGGATTGTAGGACATGAATCGGATGAGAAGATAGACCGCTCCGTGAGCGGCGGCCAATGCGGCACAAAAATCGGTAAAACGCTTGAGATAACCCACGGCGGACTCCTTTCTGCTCTTGCGGTGTTCATTTGCATGTTTTGCGTGCTTTTATTATACAATATCACGGAGAGATTTTCAAGTGCTCCATGGCTTTTTTTGAAAAAAATCAAAAAAATTCCGAAAAAAACAAAACATTTCAAGAAAAAACTATTGCTCAAATTCGGGGAAGATGCTATAATATAAAGTGTTATTTCAGAAACATTGAGAGGAGCGGAATATGAATACCAAACAAATGAAACAGTATATCGCAGACGGCGGTATCGATGCGACCCTGACCCATCTTTACGGAGAACAAGCGGTGGCTTGGCAAAAGGACCGCTATGCCAAGGCTGTGGACGAATTTGCTTCTTTGTACGGTGCAGACCGTGAGGTAACGCTGTATTCGGTTGCAGGCAGAAGCGAGCTGTCCGGCAATCATACCGACCACAATTTCGGATGTGTGGTAGCGGCCTCCGTTGACCTGGATATCATTGCCGTAGCCGCTAAGAGAGAGGATAGCGTGGTTTGCATCAAGAGCGAGGGCTTCCCCGAGGACAGAGTGGATTTTGCGGTTTACGCTGCACCTGTTTCGGAAAAGTTCGGCAGCTCCGAATCCATCATTGCCGGTATGTGCGCAGGCTTCCGTAAGGATGGCTATGCCATCGGCGGCTTTGATGCCTACACCACCTCCAACGTGCTCAAGGGCTCCGGACTTTCTTCCTCTGCCGCATTTGAGGATATGGTGGGGAACATTCTCAACCACATGTACAACGACGGTAAGGTGAGCAACGTGGAAATTGCCAAGCTGGCACAGTTTTCCGAGAATGAATTTTTCGGCAAGCCCTGCGGTCTGATGGATCAGATGGCTTGTGCTGTCGGCGGCATCATTGCCATCGACTTTGCCGATCCCAAGGCTCCTGTGATTAATCAGGTGGATTTCGACTTGTCCGCACAGGGCTATAACCTTTGCATTGTGGATACGGGCGGAAACCACGCCGACCTGACCGATGACTATGCTTCGGTTCCCGCTGAGATGAAGCGTGTTGCCGCATATTTCGGCAAGCCCGTGCTTCGTCAGGCGGACGAGGAGGCTGTGATTGCAGCGATCCCCGCACTGCGCAAGGAGGTAGGTGACCGTGCTGTGCTCCGTGCACTCCATTTCTTTGCCGAGAACAAGCGGGTGGCCAAGCAGAAGGCCGCTTTGGAGGCAGGAGATCTGGATGCCTATTTTGAGCAGGTTATCGCTTCCGGTAAATCTTCTTTCTGCTATTTGCAGAACGTGTATACCACCAAGAATCTGGAAGAGCAGGGACTGTCTTTGGCTCTTTGTCTGGCAGAGCGGTATCTGTCCGGCAAGCGTGCGGCCTACCGTGTGCATGGCGGCGGCTTTGCAGGCACCATTCAGGCCTACGTTCCCGTCTGTGAGGTGGAGGGCTACCGCCGTTTGATGGATTCGGTCTTCGGAGAGGGCAAGTGCATCGTGCTGCGGATCCGTCCCGAGGGAGCGGTCAGAATTGCGTAAGAACAGATTCCCCGGGTCTTCGGAGGAGGGAACGGGCAAAAAGCCCGTCTCCCGTCAAACCGTTTTTCGCTTTTTCGCTTTGTTGGCACTGGTGATCGTAACCGCCCTGATCTATCGGCTTTTGTGTGCGCACCCTGTGGTGGGGTATTATGCATTCTTCGCCTTTCTGGGTGTGACGACGGTGCTGATCTTTACATACGTCATTTACAATCGGGGATTTTCCCGACGGGGCGTGACCCGTGAGATGCTTCCTGACACCATGAGCGAGGAGGAAAAGACCGAGTTCATTGAGGATGGCAAACGCCGAATGAAGCGTTCCTCCTGGATGCTGGTGGTTCTTCTTGCCTTGGTGACGGCTCTTTTGGTGGATGCCATGGAGCTGATCGTTTTTCCTACCATCTTGGAGATGTTCCGATGATGGCAGAAGCAAGATTGGTTACGCTGTATTCGGGCTCCGGAGGCAATTGCACCTACGTTCAAGGCGGCGGTACGTCGATCTTGGTGGATGCAGGCAAAAGTGCCAGAACGCTTTGTAAGCATCTGTGTGACATGGGAGTGGAGGTGGCAGCGCTGTCTGCCATCTTCATTACCCATGAGCATACCGATCATATTTCCGCATTGGAAACTCTGACGCAGAAGCATCCGCTTCCCATCTACCTCCCCTTGGGGTGTATGGAGCGGCTGGAGCGGCAAGGTGTTCCTCACTTGACGGCGTGTCTTGAGCCGTTTTCGCTTCCGTTTTCGGTGCAGGTGGGGGGCATGACGGTCACAGCGTTTCCGACCCCTCATGACAGCATGGCCAGCGTAGGTTACCGCATTGGCTTTTCGGATGAGACGGGAGACCGTGCCATCGGTGTTGCCACTGACATCGGCATGGTTACGGATCCCATTCGTGCGGGGCTGTCGGGCTGCGAGGCGGTGGTGCTGGAGTCCAATCACGACGTGCAAATGTTGATGAAAGGGCCGTATCCGTACGATTTGAAGAAACGGGTCAGCTCTCGACGGGGACATCTGTCCAATCGGGAGTGTGCCGAGTTTGCCTGCGAGTTGGCGGCAAGCGGCACGTACGGCTTTTTATTGGCACATATCAGCAAAGAGAATAACCGGCCGGAGTTGGCGGTGGACGAGGTAAGCCATGCCCTGTCCGATCCCGGCGTAACGGTTTTGGCGGCTCATCCTACCATGCCGACCGAGCTGTGCCTGACAAGGCCTGTGAGCGAGTGCTTTGATTTTGAAAGAGAGGCGGTGACCGAGCGATGATGACCGTCAAACTGATCTCGGTGGGAACGCTGAAAGAGGACTATCTGCGGCAAGCCATGGCGGAGTACGAAAAACGATTGGGTGCCTTTTGCCGTTTTCTTTCGGTTCAACTCAAGGAGGAGCGGTTGTCGGAGACACCGAGCCCCAAGGAGATCGAGCAGGCCTTGGAAAAAGAGGCCGTGCGCATCCGAGAGGCCATTCCCCCAAGAGCCTATGCCGTAGCCATGTGTGTGGAGGGCAAGCAGCTCTCCAGCGAGGAGCTGGCGGCGGCGGTGGAGTCGGTGGCACAGTATCATGATGAGATCTGTTTTATTATCGGAAGCTCCTATGGACTGGCCGAAAGTGTCAAACGGGCTTGTCAGATGCGGTTGTCGGTATCCAAGCTCACCTTTCCCCATCAGCTGATGCGGGTCGTTCTGATGGAAGCCATCTATCGGGCGTTTCATATTCAAAAAGGAACCAAATACCATAAATGAGGAGACCCATTGTTGGTTTGGCATATTCCAACCTACATACGATTACGGAGGATAAAAACATGGATTGTAACAAAAGACCGGATACGATGAAGCGTATCACCACCCCCGAGCTGGCGCAGGCGTTCATTGAGGAACAGGTTGCCGCCGTTCGTTCCCAGGTGGGAGACAAAAAGGTATTGTTGGCACTGTCGGGCGGCGTGGATAGCTCCGTGGTGGCCGCACTGCTGATCAAGGCCATCGGCAAGCAGTTGATCTGCGTGCACGTCAATCACGGCCTGATGCGGAAGAATGAGTCCGAAAACGTGGTGGAGTTGTTCCGCAATCAGTTGGATGCCAATTTGATCTATGTGGATGCCACCTATCGCTTCCTGGATCTGCTGGCAGGGGTTTCCGAGCCCGAGCGCAAGAGAAAGATCATTGTAGCAGAGTTTATCAACGTGTTTGCCGATGAAGCC
>JAFTRT010000089.1 GCA_017462145.1 Clostridia bacterium | reverse complement strand
CCCGTAATCCGACAAATCATCCGGAACGGCGATTCCCTCCATATACTCGGGCAAGCAGTAGATCCGCTTTCGCTCTGCCCCCTCATAGCCACCGAAAGAAGCAAAGGGCGCTCCCACCCCCGTCAGATATCGCTCGGAGAGGACCAACTCCTTGGGATAGAGGAAGCCGCTGACCGCCATAACCCCCTTTTGGGCTTGACGTTTCCAATCCTCCAAACGAGGATACAGCACTCGGCACACATCCTCGTCTCTGCGCACTTCACTCATGACAACAGCAGCAAGACCACGGAAAGGATCATAAAGGTTGCCATAGACGACACGTCGATGGGTAGCTCCTGAAACCAATTCATTTTTTCAAACAAGCGGCGCAGGGGCATCATAAAGGGCTCGGTCACGGCATACAAAAAATCCGTCAGCCGATTGGGTTCCAACATGAACCACGACATGACCGCCCGCACCAGCATCGCAAGCTGAACGACCGACAAAAAGATCCACAGCGTGTATCGAACCAGCTCAATTACAAGAGACAAAATCGTTTCCTCCTTCGGTAACAATGGGTTCCGTCCTGCTCAAAAGAAATCTGCCGCGCTCGGCTTGGGGCGCGGCAGACAAACAAGGCGGATCAAACTCAATTGCCGCCGATCATAGCCTCGATACTGCTGACATCCACATTCTTGGGAGAGACCACGATGGTAGTCTTGCCAACCTTGGTCATAATACCGCCGCATACGTGGATGGCACCCGACAGATAGTCCAACAGACGGATGGTCTGATTTCTGTCCTGATAAATAGTCTCCAAATTCAAAAGCACCGTATTGCCGTTCATCAGATGGTCTGCGATCTCGGATGCGCTCTCATACCCCTTGGGGCTGATGATCTTCAGAGACAACGCAGGCGCAGCGTGATAGGAGGGTGCTGCCTCAGCAGCCGCAGGCGCTCCCATACCGAAGCCGTCCGACTCGTTGGCTGCGGATTCCGCACTCTTATCGAAATCGTAGTAGCCGTCATCCTCGTTGAAATCGCCATAATTGTCGTTGGGTCTGCGTGTAAACTTAAACATCTTTCATCCTCCGATTTATCTTAATCTAAAATTCTTTCAATCTTTTACGAAAAAGCCCCGTCCCACACGAATCATATCCGAACCGCAGGCAATGGCTTCCTCAAAGCTCTCACTCATTCCCATGGAGAGAACAGGCTTACCTATATTATGCAATTTTTTTGACCAAATGTCAAGGACTTGCGCATAAGTTTGTCCAAAATATTTCAAATAATCCTCTTTTTGCTCGCATTTGGGGGCCATGGTCATAAAACCGCACAGACGAAGTCCGTCAAACGCAGACAGTGCAGCGCAGAAGTCTGCCGCCTCCTCGGGAAGCACACCTCCCTTGGATTGCTCTGCTCCGCTGTTGATCTCCACCAACACGTCCATGACCAGCCCATGCTTCTTGGCCTGACGGTCGATCTCAGCCGCCAGCTTCAAGGAATCCAAGGAATGGATCATGCAGACTTTATCAATGATATACTTGACTTTATTGGTTTGAAGCGAGCCGATAAAGTGGATATTCAGCCCTTGGCAGTCAATGGCCTCCCAATGCGCCAACAGCTGTTGTACCCGATTTTCCCCAATATGATCGATGCCGCACACACGGTGCAAATAATCGATCTCCTCGGGCTGTGCATATTTCACCGCCGCAATGAGAAGCGGCTCCTGCCGTCCCGCTTTCTCTGCGGCACGGGTGATCCGTTCTCGAATGGCGGCTGTATTCCGTTCCAAATATTCCAGACTCATTTACTCCAAGATCCTTCCGTCAAACAATTGGTATCCGTTCAAAATGATCAAGTCGTTGGCGCCGAGATAAACAGCGTCGGGATCCTCCTCCGAGGGTGTTTGTGCCACCAGGTAGTAGCCGTTCCCCTCGTAGATCACCTCAATACAACGGAAGCGGACCACACTTCCCCGTAAAATATAGACACCAAGCTTGCCATCCACTCGCTCCACCGCGTGTTGCGGCACGTAAAGACCGCTCCTGCTGGCCACGATTACGTGGACGTTCTCACAGCGGTTGGGAACAAAATTCGCAGGCAACCGATCACAGGAAAAGCGAAGAAGCAGATCGGCATCTCCCTCCGCCCCCACCTTGGCCTCCAAGGTCATAGGCAAGGACAGATTTTCGCTGCGGGAAAAGGCAACCTCATAGCGTTCGCCCTCTGTAAAGAAGGCCGCATCATGAGCAGAAACCATCATCACAAAATCCCATTGGCTGTTGGCGGCTATTTTTCCGTATGCCGTTTCTTCGCTTCGGTTGGTTCTGCCGTTTCCGCTTTCGGTAAGAAAGGTATAAAACCGATCGGCTGTCAAGGTCTTGGCAACCTCACGGGTAAAGATCGACTCATAACCGTCCGTAACCGAATAAAAATATCCGCTCTCCTCTGCCGTATGCAAGAGGCCTTGTGCGCTCCCCAGCAACCGACTGCGGACAGCATACAGCTCCTCCAAGGTCTTCTCCACATCCTGTCCGCCCTGTCCGGAAAGCATGTCCATTCGATTCATGGCCGTCAGCATTCCGTTGACGGTATCAGAGAGACCGCCCAAGCTTCCCGAGGCCAGCATTTTGACCAAGGAAGCATATTGATCGCTAATGACGGCTTGTGCCTCATCGGCGGTCATATTCCCCTGACTCTGCTCCAGAAGAGCGATCTGTTGATCCACAAAACGAATACTGGGTTGCAGAGCGGAGCCGTCATACCCCTCATACACGTAGGCCAACGATTGGCCAATCGAGACCTTGGCACCGTCCTCTACCAAATAATCAGCGACGCCTCCGTTGGGCGAATACAAAACGGTTTCATCCCGAAACAGGTATCCACTGGCACTGACCGTGGTATATTCGGTGGTGGTACCCGCCGCAATGGTGGTAAAATCCTCCCGAAAAAGAGACGATGCATGAAACAACGTATAGGCAACCACAGCAAGGGCTAACAAGCCAAGAATGATGCGGCTTGGAATGGAAAAATCCTTTTGCTCCTGCATTTGATCGCCTCCCCTCTCTTCTTCACCTTATTGTATCACAGTTTTTCCAAAAAATCAAGAGCGAAACGCAAGCTCCTCTGCCGCCGAGATCCATTCGGACAGAGGAAGAAGCCTGCCATCCGGATCCACCTCCAGCCAATGAACGTAGTCCTTGGCGGAAAACCAAGTCATCTGTCGCTTGGCATACCGTCTGGTAGCAGTCTTGAGCCGATCCGCTGCCGCCGCAAGAGATTCCTCCCCTCGCAAATAACCAAACAACTCTTTATAGCCAATGGCCTGAGCGGCCGTTGCATTACATTCAAAGACCCCCTCTGCCATCAGCATACGGGTCTCCTCAACCAATCCCTCTGCAAGCATCTGATCCACTCGTTCCTCAATCCGTCGATACAACCGAGTGCGATCCCGATACAAAAGTCCCATCACCGTGACCCCGAAAGGAGATTCGCCCATACAAGCCATCCGATCCTGCTCGGTTTTGGATTTTCCAGTGGTGGCATAGATCTCCAGTGCCCGAACCACCCGTCGGACGTTATTGGGATGAATCGCCTCGGCAGCCGCAGGATCCACCTGCTGCAAACGCCTGTGAAGTGCCTCGGCACCGTTGGCTTCATAGAAAGCATACAGCTCTTCTCTGACACCCTCATCGGACACGGCCTCATGAACGCCTCCCCGAAGTAAGGCATCCAAATAAAGCCCTGTACCGCCACACAAAATGGGAGTTTTGCCTCGTCGGGCACACGCATCAATCGCTTGGGTAGCTAGCTCCACGTAATCGGCAACACTAAAGGGTTCCGTTAGTTCAACCACGTCAATCAGATGGTGCGGCACGGCAGATTGCTCCTCCAAATTGGGCTTGGCCGTTCCGATATTCATGCGCCGATAGACCTGCATGGAATCGCATGAGATGATCTCCCCATCCCAGTGCTTGGCCAATGCCAATGCCAATGCGCTTTTTCCGCTTGCCGTAGGCCCTACCACGGCAAATACCTTGATTTGATCCATCGTTTCCCTTTCTTTTTGTTCGTCATTATCACACGGGATATAAGGAATGAATAATGAACAATGAATCGTGAATCAGTTCGGTGGATTTTCGCCACAGCGAAAATCTTCATTCATTTTTCATTCTTCATCAGCGAAGCGACTTCATTTTTCATTCTTCATTTTCTTTTATCCTATCAGCATCGCACCTACGATGTGTATGGGATATAAGATTTTACCAATTGATCATATTGCATAAATCAATCGATAAATCATTTTTACACTCTTTCGTGCCCGTTTCCGTATTCCCTTTTCATCGCTTCAATAGAAACAACCCATTGTTTTCCGAATTTACAAACGTCAACGCCATTAACAAGTTTTCCGTAGGTAATTGCTTTGCGGAGGGTGCTTTCATTGAGACCCCACAGTTCGGTGGCATCGCTGAAAGCCATCAATCCGTCAAATGGGGTATCAACTTGCACACCGTTTGCCCAGAGTTCATCACAAGACAGATCAAGATCGTCATTCCAAACGATACCGTAACCACCAATGTCCACCGTCACGCAAGCAAACTCTGCTTGATCATCCTTTAATTGTGCAAACAATGGAATTTTTTCAAACAACGGTTTTACGTCATAAATCTTCGTAACTCCCTCCGAAAACTGAACGCTCAATTTGTATTCGGGAAGAGCAGAAACATTTTTGATCTTATGAAACATCATGCTACCTCCTTATTCAAGCGGCGGGATCTTCTTGAACTCCTGCGTTTTCCATATTTCCATTAGGGCATCTTTGTGTAGCGAAATCCACTCCTGCACCATGTTCATTGCTTTATTAGGAAGATATCCCTCGAGCACCTCACCTGTCATAAAATCAATTGCGGCAACATCTTCGTTATAAATCGCATGAATATGCGGCGGATTGTGCTCGCTTTGTAAAAAATACATTCTGATAATGATTCCGTAAAATCTTGATAAAACAGGCATTGCTATTCCTCCTTCTTTTTTATCTGCAATACTATTATATCACGGTATCGTGATAGTGTCAATGTTTTTTCAAAGAATTTTTTTCTTATATACCATCCGCTTCGCCGGCCGATGTTGATAAAAGGCACATAAAATGCTTAAAAAGTGAATGATGTGCATTTTGACGAACAATTTATGCGACGAAAAAAGTTACCAATCAGCTATCATGACTGCCAATTGGTAACCTTGTATAAATGTCGCTTTCGGCTTTTGTTATATCATACAAAAAGTTCCTTTATTCTATCAGCATCGCATCACCAAAGGAAAAGAACCGATACTCTTCCCGAACGGCAGTTTCATACGCCGACATGATGTGCTCTCGATCATAGAATGCGGAAACCAACATCAAAAGAGTGCTCTCAGGCAAATGGAAATTGGTGATCAGAGCATCCACCGCCTTGAAACGGTAACCGGGATAAATAAAGATCCCCGTATCTCCCGACATGGCAGGAATGTGACCGTTCTCCTCCGCCACGCTCTCAATGGTACGGCAGGACGTGGTACCCACACAGATTAGCCGACCGCCCTTGGCTTTACATTCGTTGATGATATCCGCACTTTCCTTGGGCACCGAGAAAAACTCGGTGTGCATCACGTGCTCGTCAATCCGCTCTGCTTTTACGGGACGGAAGGTTCCCAATCCTACGTGCAGCATCACGGGCGCAATGCGAACCCCCTTTTGCTGTAAGCGTTCCAACAGCTCCGGTGTAAAATGCAAGCCTGCCGTCGGTGCCGCTGCCGACCCTTCCTCACGGGCATAAACGGTCTGATAGCGATCGTTATCCCGAAGCTGTTCGGTGATATAAGGCGGCAAAGGCATCAGCCCAATGATATGCAACAGCTCATACAGGGTTTGGTATTGCTCATGATCGTAGGAGAACCGAATGATCCGATTGCCTTCCTCCGTAATATCCAATACCTCACTGTTGAGTAAGCCTTCACCGAATACGGCACGGGAACCGATACGAGCTCGTTTTCCCGGTTTGACCAGACATTCCCACACATCCAGCTCCCGTTGGCGAAGAAGCAAAAGCTCCAAGGCCGCCTCGGGTCTTCCTTCTGCATGGCCGTATAAACGGGCAGGAATGACCTTGGAATCATTGACGACCAATACGTCTCCCTCGTTCAAATACGCCTCAATATCAAAAAAATGACGGTGCTCTACGGTGTGGTGCTCCCGATTCAACACCATCAAACGGGAGTGATCCCGTTTTTCGGAGGGGTGCTGTGCAATACGCTCCTCGGGCAGATCATAAAAAAAATCGGCTGTTTTCAAGTCGGTCTTGGCATGAAAATTGGTGATGGTCATAAACGTCCCTTTCTTTGGTTCACTTCGGTGGAAATAAATTCAAAAAGTTCGTCAAAAGTGATTGACAGAACGAAAAAAGTATGCTATCATATTGGAAGAAAAACATATGATATGATAGAGGTGCATTCCGCAACTGCCCTCGGTTCAGGTCGCCACGACCGTTTATGCCGATGTGCAAGGGCGAGATGCCGAAGGAAAGCGGTGTGGCAAACGCTTTTCCTGGTCCGTCGATTCAGAGTTGCCGGACTGTCATCAAAGGATGGAGAGCTATCTGTTTTTGTGTTCTGTAATGGCGTGCACCACGCCTATATTATAGTACAATTACAGCCGGTTTTCAACCGGTTTTTCTATTTTTCACAGAAAAATTCATTGAAATCGAGAGGAATACGATCATGAGCAAGAACAAGCAAACCATTTTCACGGGGGCGGCTACCGCCATTATCACCCCGTTTCGGAACGGAGCTGTTGATTACGACAGCTTTGGCAACATCATTGAGGAGCAAATCGCCGGAAGCATTGACGCCATCGTTGTGGCAGGCACCACGGGTGAGGCCGCTACCCTGACCCACGAGGAACACTGTGAGGTGATCCGTTATACCGTAGAAAAGGTAGCAGGCAGAGTGCCCGTCATTGCAGGAACCGGTTCCAACGACACCGCTTACGGAATTGAGCTGTCCCGCTATGCCTGCGAGGTAGGAGCCGATGCCCTTTTGTTGGTAACGCCTTATTACAACAAAGCCAATGCCAAGGGCTTGATCCGTAGCTTTTTGGACACGGCAAAGCAGACCGACAAGCCCATCATTCTTTACAACGTTCCCTCCCGTACGGGCTGTAACATTCCCCTTTCGGTTTACCGTGAGTTGGCCAAGCACGAGCGCATCGTCGCCGTCAAGGAGGCCTCGGGTAATATGAGTGCCATTGCCGAGCTCTTTGCCGAGTGCGGTGACGATCTGGACGTCTATTCAGGAAATGACGATCAGATCGTTCCCATCATGTCTCTGGGCGGAAAGGGCGTCATTTCGGTTCTCTCCAATCTGTGCCCCAAAGAGACTCACGATATGACGGCTCTGTGTCTGGAGGGTCGTTTTGCCGAAGCCGCAGAGCTTCAGCTCCGCTATCTCCGTCTCATCAACGCCCTCTTCTG
>JAFTRT010000088.1 GCA_017462145.1 Clostridia bacterium | reverse complement strand
GTTCTCCGCGACTCTCACCAATCGTTGGTTGCGACAAGAATGACAACAGACGAAATGCTTCCCATCCTGTCCAAACTGGATGAGATCGGCTACCACTCTCTGGAAGCATGGGGTGGTGCCACCTTTGATTCTTGCTTGCGATTCCTCAACGAGGATCCTTGGGAAAGATTGCGTAAGATCCGTGCAGAGGTCAAGAATACCAAGCTGCAAATGCTGTTCCGCGGACAGAATATTCTCGGCTACCGTCATTATTCCGATGATGTCGTGGAATATTTCGTTCAAAAGTCCATTGCCAACGGTATTGATATTCTGCGTATTTTCGATGCGCTGAATGACCCCAGAAATCTGGAAACGGCCATTCGGGCAACCAAAAAGGAGCAGGGGCACGTTCAGGCAGCTATCTGCTACACGACGGATCCCGAGAATCAGATCTACACCACCGAGTACTTCACCAATTATGCGAAGACCTTGGAGGGCATGGGTGCAGATTCGATCTATATCAAGGATATGTCGGGTCTTCTGAAGCCCTACGATGCCTATGAGTTGGTCAAGGCGTTGAAGGAATCGGTCAAGGTTCCGATCCAGCTCCATACCCACTATACGTCGGGTCTGGCTTCCATGACCTTGTTGAAGGCCATTGAGGCAGGGGTTGATGTGGTGGATACGGCCATCTCTCCCATGGCAATGGGAACCTCTCAGCCTCCTACAGAGTCGCTGGTGGCAACCCTTGCCGGTACCGAGTATGATACCGGTATTGACTTGGGCAAGCTGGATGAGATCACCAAGTATTTTGCTCCCATTCGGGAAAAGTATCTGGCCAGCGGTTTGTTGGATCCCAAGATGCTGAAGGTGGATGTGAACGCACTGATCTATCAAGTTCCCGGCGGCATGCTGTCCAATCTGGTGTCTCAGCTGAAGCAGGCCGGAAAGTCGGATAAACTGATCGAAGTGCTGGAGGAGGTTCCGAGAGTGCGTGCCGATGCCGGTTATGCACCTCTGGTGACACCTTCCTCTCAGATCGTAGGAACCCAGGCAGTGTTCAACGTCATTGGCGGTGAGCGCTACAAGATGGTTACCAAGGAATTTAAGGGGATGGTACAGGGTCAATATGGCAAGACTCCCGTAGAGATCGCCCCCGAATTTGTGGAAAAGATCATTGGAGATACTGAGCGGATCACCGGTCGTCCTGCCGATGCTTTGGCTCCCGAGCTGGATACGCTCCGTGAGCAGATCAAGCCCTACATGGAGCAGGAAGAGGATGTTTTGTCCTATGCGCTCTTTGAGCAGGTGGCACTCAAGTTCTTTGAGTACCGCAAGGCAAAAAAATACGGTCTGGATGCAGACCATGCAGATGCCGCACTCGGCATTCACAACGCATAAAAAAGAAAACACCCGACGGTTCTTTCAGAACCGTCGGGTGTTTTCTTTTATCATAGCGAATTGTTTTCGCCTGTGATGATTTGAGACTGTCCGTTCCATTCCAACCGTGCAGAAACGCCTTGAGGGAGAGAGACGTTCAACCGAAGTCCGTCCTTCTCCTGATGCCAAGAAACGCTCACCGTGCCGCAGGGAAGTGTGAGACTTCCTTTGGCAAATGACAAGGCTTTCGGAGGCTTGGGTGCAATGACAAGCTCTTGGAAGCCCGCACTGTTCTTTTCTTGGGTAATACCCAAGATCGAGGTAAAGAGCTGACGAACACAAGCACCGTACATGGGATGGCAGTGGGAATGAATTCCTTCCCAGTATTCCCAAAGCGTGGTAGCACCGTGCCGCTTCATATTGAGGTAAGAGCCCTCCCGTTCGGTCTCCAAAAGAGCCAGCATGGAATCGACGTAGCCGTTCTGTGCAAGAACCTCGCAGAGAATATCGGTTCCCAAAAATCCTGTGTCAAAATATCCGAGCTCGTCATAACGGGCGGCGCACAAAGCCGCTGTTTCCTCCGACTCCAAACCAATCCAAGCCGCATAAGCATCTGCTCCTTGCACCCCGTTGCAATAATGTCCCGTTGCGGGATCCCGATAGGTTTTTCGCAGGAGGTCTCTTTTTTCCTCCACACGGGATCGGAGTGCTTCCGCTTCCTCGGTCCATCCCATGGCCGTAGCCATTTCCACCATCAGAAGCATGGAGTGAACCTGATAGCAGGTATTGACAAAAGGTTCCGGAATCAGCGGGTCACCTAACATGGCCCAGTCGCCCAAACACCAACCGCCTTTTTCCTCACGAACGATGAGTCCATCCTCGGTCACCGTATCCAGATAAGCCAGCCAATGCTTCATTGGCTTCCAGGCGGCACAAAGCATATCCGTATCGCCAAAGATCCGCCAATACTGATAGGGAACAACCACCACGGCACAGCCCCATCCGCCGGGGCCTCCTCCGCCTCCCATGTAGGGAGCGGTGTGGGGAACGTGTCCTCGCACCGTATCTTGGCTGTCCCAAATGTCTTGGATCCACTTGCGGTAAAATTCACGGGAATCCAACAAAAGCATGCCGGCTTCGGCGCAAATCTGTCCGTCTCCCGTGTAGCCCAGCCGTTCCCGGTGAGGACAGTCGGAGGGCAGAGAGCCGTGCATATTGTCCAATTGTGTACGGATCCAAGCGTCGTATAAGAAATTCAGAGCTTCCGAGGAGCTTTCAAAGGATGAGGTGACAGCGCAATCACTGTGAATGACCAGAACCTCCATGTCCTCAATTGCGTTTGGTGTGTCGGAAACCACGTCAAAGTAACGGAAGCAGTGCCACGTGAATTTTGGTTCAAAGACATCCGTTTCGCCACTGCAGACAAAGGTATCACTCATAATATGGGATCGCCCGGACATACTAAATCGGTTCAACTTATGGCCGGTTGAAGAAAATTCCAAAAAGCGACGTTTTTCTTCCAAATTTTCCGCAAAGCGCAAGGTAATACGGTTCCCCTTTGGGGCTTTTGCGGTAATGCGTACCACGCCCGTAATGTTCTCGCCGCAATCATAGATGGAACGATAGTCCTTTTCTCCCAGCTTTTGGGGGTGGATCGTACGGATGATACGGTCTGGCGTTCCCATTGCTTCACAGAGAAGAGAATCCGGTGCAGGGAACACCGAAACAGGCTTTTCTTCCTTGTCGCAGAACGTGGCATCGATGATCTCGCCATGATAGAGATTGTTGTCGATGATATTACTTTTGCGCCATGTTTCACTGCCGTCGCTGGACAGGATCGTGCTTTTGCCGTCCTCATCCACGAGGCAAAGAGAATAGATGGCTTTCAAGTAATCTCCAAAGTCAAGATATCCTTCTATCAGATGATCCTTTTGGTGATACCAACCGTTTCCCAATTGGATCTCCAAACGGTTTTCTCCCTCCTGTAACAGAGCAGTCACATCATACCGATAGTAGTAAATACGGTGAGTCTGCTGATCGAAAACGGGAAAATTTGCCCGATCGAAAGAGCGTGGCTCAAAGTCAGTCAGCACGGGTACCAAGCGATCCTCGGAGACCTTCTTGCCGTTGATTTGGGCAGTAAAATAGCCCAAACCCGTCACCAAAAGCTCGGCCTTGGCAGGATGCTTGACAGAAAAACATCTGGACAAGATCGGAGAACCACCGATCTCATTGCTGCCGATCCACTTTGCATTCAAAAGAGAAGATTTCATACATTTGTCCTTTCTATATCATTGAAACGGTGAAAACAAAACACCAAATACGGAGGTGAGCAGATAGGTAGAGCCGCCTAAGACCATCAGCCCTGCCAGAATCCAACAAAGGATCCGAACCCAAATATGTTGCTTCATAAGCACTCCTTATTCTGTGATCTTCAGCTGTAGAGCAGAAAGATCTTTGTCGGCCAACAAAACGCCCGTTGCAGGAATTTTCAGCTTTCGGTATCCCTTTGCGTTTTCATAGGCTTCATCGATACGGTTGGTGGCAGTTGCCAGCTTTTGTCCCTTCTTCAGCGTCATAACGGTTACACCGGAGGAGGTACGAGTGGTTTTGACTGGGATGAGAGAGCTCTTGAGGATGATGGCACGCTCTGCATCGCTGACCATCATGATCTCAAAGGGATGCTTTTCCACCTCGTGGAAAGCCGCTACCAAAGGAGAAGCAGTGGAATAAACACCGGTCAAACGGCGACGTACACTCTTGGTCTCATAGGAGGACAGAGGAATGCGCACGCCCTTTCCGTTTTCAAATAGGAATACAAAATTTTCTCCTTGCGGGAATCCGTTGTGGAGCTTTGCCAAAACGGGTTTTTCCCCATCCTCCATTCCAAGCTTGGCGGGGAGGAAGTCACCCATAGAGGATGCCTTGACGCAGTCAAAATCGTCCACTTTCAAACGGTAGATCTGTGCTTTGTCGGTCACCAGTAACAGCTCGGCACGGTTGTCCGTTTCAAATTCCGCCAACAGCTGATCGTTCTCTTTGAACTTCTGCTCATCATTGCCTCGGAGGGATTGTGGTGTAATCTTTTTGAAGTAGCCTTC
>JAFTRT010000087.1 GCA_017462145.1 Clostridia bacterium | reverse complement strand
TAGAGGTGGACCAGATCATTTCGGTGATCTTATCGCAGATGGCAATGTTCCGCTCGGTGTTACAAATTGGAGTAATGATAGCGTTGTAGCGGTTGGTCTGCAACATGGTGATGCCGGCATTGAAGAGGGACTGACGCATGGAGTGTACGTTGTACTGGACGCAATAAACGTCATCACTGGGGTCGGTGTTGGTCAAGGTTGGCTCAAAGACAGACTCGCCCAGCTCGATCATATAATCCAGAGTCCACTTGTCCTCCTCCACGAGCTTGTACATATCCAAGTTGTTGGTGGCGGCGATGGCCTTATTGAAGTAGATCACTTCCAGGTTCTCGTAGAGCTCCAGAGTAGCGTCGCCGGCGATGGAGTACATTCTGTTGTTGATGATCAGGTTGTCGTTCCAACCGTCGACCCAGTACTCGTCGTCAATATTGATCTCGGGAATGGTCATCAGGTTGGTGAAATAGCCGCCCAGCTCCAGTGCCCACCAAACGTCGGGAACGGCAATGTCATATTCGCCGCTGGCGACGCCCAAACGGGTACGGAAATTGGATTCCTCGGCGGCATTGCTGCTTCCGCCTGCCAAGGTAACCTTGATGTTGATGTTATACATGGACTCCAGCACTTGATTTCTCTTGTAAGCTGCAATGGTAATATCCGAAGTGGAGTTTGCCTCACCGTCAATGTAGTGAACACGGCCGGTTCTGGCAAAGAAGTTATAGCCCAAGGGGTTTCCAAAGGAGTCACCAAAGTCGTAAGCGGTATGCTTGGGATACATGGTAGCCACGCCCTGATATAGGGTGGTGGTGTCGTTTCCGCTTTCCGTTGTGGTGGTGCCGTTGTCACCGGAGGGAGGAGGCGTTGTGGTGGTGGTTACCTCATCCTCATTGACCGGCGTTGTGGTTTCTTCCGGTGTATCACCGGTGCCGGCACAGGCAGCAAGAGTGCTTACCAACAGGCAAAGGCAAAACAGCAGGCACAAAAACTTTTTCATCTGAAGATCCTTTCTGCGTTTTGAGAACGCACTTTTTTGTGAGAAAATCTCAACTATGATTCTATTATACACAAATCATCTTGACAAAGCAAGAAATTTCTTGTATAATTATGGCCAGAATTTGACTTTTTGGAGGCATTTTATGCTTTTGCATCAAATTAATAACTCCTACAACACCAAATTGTTTGAGATTTTTCTTTATCGAAATTATCCCTACGAACCCCATTTGCACCGTGCCTATGAGTTTATTTACGTATTGGAGGGCAAGCTGGACGTGACCGTTCAAAAAAACAGCTTTGAGCTGTCAGCGGGAAGTTGCTGTCTCATTGCCCCCTATCATATCCACAGCTTTTCGGGAGAGGCGGTTTTTTCCATCGTGACCTTTTCCGGCTCTTACGTGGCAAGCTTTACCAAGCATTTTGAGCAATACGTGAGCGATCTGCCCTGTTTTTCTCTGTCGCCCCATACCGATCTGTATTTCCGCAAGAGCTTTTTGGGAGATGTCGTCTTGACAAAGAAGGCGATGAATTTGCCCGATCCTCCCGCCATGGTCATCAAATCGGTCTTGTACGGCCTGTGTGCCGAATATGCCCAAAAGTGCCCTCTGCGGGAGCGCTCCTCCAAGAGGAGACATGGTTCTTGGATATGCTGATGTATATGGAGAAGAATTTTGTGTCCGATATCACCCTGCGAGACGTAGCCAAGAGCTTGGGCTATAATTATGAGTATATCTCCCGTGAGTTCAATAAGATCTTGGGAATCAGCTTTAAGACGATGCTCAATCAGTATCGCTGTGAACGGGCTCGCTATCTCATCGAAACCACCGATCAAAGCCTGACCGAGGTGGCCGAGCAAAGCGGATTTCAAAGTATTCGCTCCTTTAACCGTGTGTTTAAGCAACAGCTGGGAATCCTCCCCTCTGAGCTGAAACGGGATCGCCTTCGTTCCTTGCCCCGTGTCAATAAAGGAATCCACCGCTCCGGAAAATAATGCGGGGATGCGGTTTGTCTTGGAAACGTTCTTGGAAGACATCCTCCGCTTCGCTTCGGGGCAAGTTTGCTACGCAAACATTGCGTTTCCAAACTTTCAAAGAACTTCCCACAAATAGGAATTGCGCCCTACGCTTTGTATGGCAAAGGTCGCTGCGCTCGCTCCTCTTGCGAAGCAAGTATGATGACACATAAATTGATCATGTTCAATAGAACGCTGCACAAAAAGGCTTTGGTTTTGTTTTCCAACAAAAAGAAACCCGATCGGTTAGCACAGCCCATCTTCGATGGGCTGTGCAGTGTCCGACGGGTTTCTCCTTTAGAAGAAAGCGAAGCGGTTTTGCAAATCAATGGATCGAAAGCAAAACTCTTTTTTGTGCAGTTCTTTGGGAGTTTGAGGGCCTTTCTTTCAAGAAATGCCCTCAAAAATCGCCTCCCCAACCGCCTCCCCAATTGCGTCCTCGCATCCCCTCAAAACCGATGTTGACGACGCAACAAAAGTATGATATACTATTGGGGAGAAAGCATCGTGAGGCACGGCAAGGCACGTGCTTGTTTTCACGGACAAAAAGGAGAAAGAACATGAGCATCCAAGCGGTTTTATTCGATCTGGACGGGACGCTGCTTCCCATGGAGCAGGACGCCTTTGTTAAGGCATATTTTGGGCTTTTGGCCCGCCATTTGGCACCTCTCGGTTACCAACCGGAGGCCGTGGTATCTTCCATTTGGGCAGGAACGGCGGCCATGGTCAAAAATGACGGTACGAAAACCAACGAGGAGGCCTTTTGGCAGGTCTTTGCCCTGCAAAACGGGGAGAAATCCTTAGAGCATAAGGCCTATCTGGATGAATTTTACCTTGAAAAATTTGACGGAGCACAGCAAGCCTGCGGTTATCATCCCGAGGCGGCAAAGGCCGTCAGAGCCATTCGGGAAATGGGTCTGCGCACCATTTTGGCTACCAATCCCATTTTTCCTGCCGCAGCCACACGGCGGCGAATGGCTTGGGCAGGACTTTCTTCCGAGGATTTTGAGCTTTACACGACGTACGAAAATTCCCATTCTTGCAAGCCGAATCTTTCGTACTATCGAGAGATCTTAAAGACCACAGGGCTTTCCGCAGAGGACTGCCTGATGGTTGGCAACGACGTGGGAGAGGACATGGTGGCCTCCGAGCTTGGCATGAAGGTCTTTTTGCTGACCGATTGTCTCATCAATCAAAAGGGTATCGACATCAGCATTTATCCCAACGGCAGCTTTGCACAGCTTATGGAGTACGTAACGGCACTTTCAGAGGGATGCATTTGAGGATGCGAGGATGCGTTTTTGGGGATGCGGTTTTTCTTGGAACCTTTCTTTTAATAAAGGTTCCAAACCTCCAAAGAACTTCACAAAAATAGGAATTGCGCTCTACGCTTTGTGTAGCAAAAAAGTTGCTACGCTCTTTTTAAGGGCGAAACCCGTCGGACACTGCACAGCTCATCGAAGATGGGCTGTACTAACCGATCGGGTTTCTTTTTTATTGGGAAACAAGGAGAAAGTTTGTTTCTTTCACACTCTGTTGTGAGTATTCGCACTTCACCCAAGCCTTCCCCAGTGGGGGAAGGGGGACCACGGCAGTGGTGGATGAGGTGTACCAAACAAACGATTTTTGCGTTTTTCCTGTCCGTTTGTCATCCTGAGCGAGCGTAAGCGAGTCGAAGTTTTGTTGAGGGAGCGAAGCGAGCCGATACAAAACCGAGGAACACATCGTGTTCCGAAGGGATCTCCGATGGGATTTGGTTGTCCTTCTTTTGTAAATGTAATATTGTGTAAAGAAAGACAGCAAAACCTCATTGTAGATCCCTCAAGACATGGTCTTGTACATTTGCATTGCTTACTTCCGCTCGACCCGCAAATGTTCGACTCCAACTCCGCTTTGCTCCGTTTCCGCTCAGGATGACACAAGCCGGGGCAAGGAAGCGGTCGGGGTCGGCATGGGCGGCTTTTTTCCCGAATTGGCAAAAAATAAATATCCCCCCGTTGTCCGGGGGGATATTTATTCCCGTTCGTGCCGTTTGCGGGACAGGTCGCTAAAAAAGAGCACAGGATGTTGTCCTGTTTTGGTACGGGAATCCGCCCTCCGCTTCGCTTCGGCGGCGGAACTTGCCGAGCCTCATGTGAGCAAGCTCCCGTCGGCTTTCGTCAAGTTCTCGACCCCATGGACGGGGGTTGGGGATGCTGTCGGCAGATGCGGTGCACCGGTTCTCCCCGTCCCGTGTCGTTTGCGGGACAGGTTACCAAAAAAAAGAACGGCATCACTTTCGTGATACCGTTCTTTTTTTGGTGACCCGTACGGGAATCGAACCCATGTTTCCAGCGTGAGAGGCTAGCGTCTTAGCCGCTTGACCAACGGGCCGTGCTTCACAGCTTTGTTATTATATCACAGTTTTTTTCAAAATGCAATACTTTTTTCAAAAAAAATCAAAAAAATTTTTTCCTTGTTTTTTGCTCTGCTTCATGCTATAATGAGAACAGGAGCTTCACCGCTCCCGACCACGACAAAGGAGAAGGCCTCGCCTTCGTGTTTACAAGATGAAAAAGCTGTTATGCTCCTCGAAGCAACATCCCCTCGTCCGTTGGTTGGCCGAGGGGCAGAAAACCGTTGCCTATCCCATTTTCTTTGCCGTCGCCTGCGTGATCTCCGGTATGTTTGGCAAGGAAATCTACGTTCCCATCTTTTGGCTGCTTTGCGCCACGGTGGTCTTTGCCGCTCTGTTTTGTGACGATCTCAAGGTCTTTCTGACCCCCATGCTTCTGATCTATTACGGCTTGGGGCAGGATCGCAAGCCCATTTACAACGAAACGACGGGCAACGTGTACGACACCTTCGATCCGGACGGGCTATGGCACATCTGCATCAGCGGCGGTGTGATGATTGCCGCCTTTCTGCTGCGCCTTCTGCTGGACGGCACGCTCCGCTCTGCTTTGACCCGTCGGCGGCCGCTGACCATTGGCATTCTGGCCATGGACGCCGCTTTTCTCTTGGGCGGTCTGTTTTCCGCTACCTACCACCCCATGAATCTGCTTTACGGTGCCTTTTTGGCCATGGGGCTTACCCTTTTTTATACGCTGACAGCGGCGATCTTGGAGCGTTCCCGTGAGGTTGCGCCCTATGCCTGTTTTGTGTTGGTCTGCCTGTCTTGGACGGCGGTGGCACAGTTTGCCGTGCAATTTTTCCGTGCGTGGCGTGTAGGGCTGTTGTTCATCCGAAACGAAGCCGGACAATGGCTCTTCCGTCGGGATATGTTTCAGCTCCCATGGGGCATTTCCACCTTGATCGGAGCCGTTATGGTGTTGGGCATCCCCGCCGCACTCTATTTGGCACGCAACAAGCGTTTTCCGTGGCTTTCCGTCCTCAGCGCTTGCGTTTTTGTGGGGGCGGCACTGTTCCATTCCCGTTCGGCCATGGCAGTGGGAGCTTTTCTGTTGATGGGAGGGCTGGTTCTCTGCTGTACGGGCGGCCGCAACAAAAAGCAAAACCGTGTGACGGCAATCGTTCTCCTTCTGTTGGTGTTGGCGGCTCTTCCTGTGGTTCATACCGTTGTCTATCCGCTGGATCAGCTTTGGATCAAGGCCCGTGAGGTTCTTCGGCTCAACAGTCTGATGGACAACAGCAGAATGGAGCTATGGAAAAACGGATTGGCTGATTTTCTCGCACGACCCATTTTTGGTGTTGGTCTGTGGGACGGTGCTTACGAGCAGGTACGGCAGATGGATCACCTATACAGCAGTATGTACCATAACATCTTTGTTCAATGGGGTGCCGCCTTTGGCATAGTGGGCTTGGGGGCCTTCCTCTTCCACTTGTGGGAGATGGGCAAACAGGCTTGGAGGCATCGGTCAGCCAACCATGCCCTGCTGTTGGCTGTGCCCGCGGCTCTTTTGGCGCTCTCACTGCTGGATAATTTCTTTTTCTATCTCAATTTTCAGATTCTTTACACGGTTTTTCTCGTCGTTTCGGATACCGAACAGATGGTTTCGGCCTCTTCGGTGGACGAAAAAAGTCTCAACGGTTGAAAATTTCCTCTTCTTCCCAAAAATCAAAAGAATATTTCAAAAAACTCTTGACAAGGGAAAGAAAATGGATTATAATATGTATTGTCGCATTTTATGTCAAGGAATTTCACGTGCCGAAAGCACGGGAAAATCCGCAAGGAGGAATGGATGGTCGTAGATATTTCGCCGCTTCTCCGCGGAGAAGTGAAACAAATGGAGATCGACTACCTGCTCTCACCCTTGGAGACCGACGGCGTTCGTTTCGACGACGATGCACGGGTCAGCGGTATTCTCACCGACAATGCGGGCTATATGCGCCTTTCCCTGAAAGCGGCGCTCAACTACCATGGAGAATGTGCCAGATGTCTTGCTCCGGTGGACGGAGTTTTCTCTCTTGACTTCAACCGCACCGTTGCCACGGAGGAAATGTTGAGCGATCCCTCTGCCGAGGAGGATTCGGACGAATACGTCATCCTCAACGGTCACGAGCTGGACGTGGACGAGGCGTTGACAGAGGAGCTGTTTTTGGCTTTTCCCACTCGCCTGCTCTGCTCGGAGGATTGTCCCGGACTGTGCCCCATCTGCGGAAAGCCCAAGCGAGACGGAGATTGCGGTTGCTCCCAAAAGGAGATCGACCCCCGTTTGGCGGTGTTGGCCAAGTTCTTTGACAAAGACGAGGACGAAAAACAATAATTTATATAAATGAAAGTTGTGTTTTACACGCTTCAAGGAGGTGTAATTATGGCAGTACCAAAGAGAAAAGTATCCAAGGCTCGCAGAGATAAGAGACGCTCCAACGTTTGGAAGCTGACTCTCCCCGGCATGAATAAGTGCCCCAAGTGCGGCGAGTACGTGCTGAACCATCGTGTTTGCAAGGCTTGCGGTTA
>JAFTRT010000086.1 GCA_017462145.1 Clostridia bacterium | reverse complement strand
TTTCATATCTCCTCCTCTGAATCCTCTTTTCGGCGTTCCTCCTTTTCTTTCACAATCCCTTGCTCCACCCCCCAGCGGTATGCATCGTAAAACGCCATGAGGCAAACAAAGGAAATCATCGAACCCAACACCAGCTTCAAAACAAGATTCCAAACCTCCAACTGTCGTTCCCTCCCGTCACTCCGCAGGCTCTTGATCCGCACGGTGGACGGCGGCTTGCCAAAATTCCTCCAGATCATAGCTCTTCTCGTCAACCTCCCGAATTCCGTCACGAGCGGCCCAAGACAGGATGGTGGCGTAATGATCGGCAAACCGATAGCCCTTGGATCGCATTTTCATGGATAGATTGTTGATCAACTCCTCGGCCGTCCGAGGACCGTAACGAGCCACCAGTGCCTCGTGCTCCCCATTGGTCAGCCGCACGTTGCGAAAGAGCCCCAGCTCCTCGGCCTGCGCCTCCTCGGGCAGATCGGTGGGGTCGAAGAAGGACAGCTCCGCAGGATCGCACACGGTAACGCTGTTGCGGCCGTGATCGGTGACCTGTGCGGAAAAGACAAAGCTTCCCGGGGTGCTCCCTCTCCGTTTGATGATTTGGGACACATAGGCGTATCGCACCGTTCCCAGCTTGGCGTTAGCCTGCACCACGGGACACCCCGTGGCCAAGGCATGATTTAATTCTTTCAAATTCATAACTTCTCCCATGGATTTCTTAACACCGTCTGTGCCGATCCGACGGTATCCGTCGGATCGGCGTTTGTTACGTTCCGCCTCCATCGGCGTTTTTCATCCGTGCACCGCAGGCAGGACAATATTTCATGTAAAAGGCTGTATGCTCCCTCCGTTTGGCCGATTGCCAATGTCCGCATAGGGAGCAGTGAAAGATTGCCTTGCTCTTCCCCTCATAGCTCTCATCCCGCTCCCACGTACCAAACCGCTCCCGTCGGTAGTGGCGAGCGGCCATGTGGGTCGCCACTCGGCAAAGAAGGGATCGGTCTGTCGCATCCTCCACGCGAAGCAGATCCTGCAACAACACCTCTGCTCGGTTCCGTCGCTTCTGCCGTTCCGATTCTGTCGAGACTTCCTTGCTTGTCTGTTGTTCCATGTCCCTCTCCTTACAGTCGTTCCAAATAGGTTTTGTCCACGATGGATTCCCAGTATTCCATTTCCGACAACAGGATCATGCCGCTGGATTTCAGTCGCCCGCCGTTGCAGGTATGTCGCACCGCCTGCATGATCTCCCGCGCCTTGTTGATGCCAATGCCTCCGTATCGGTTGATGATACCGTGCACGTCCAAATAGGGGGGCTGATCTCGCTTTTTCTCCATGGCGGCGGTGTAGCCGTCCATGTATGCTTGCACATAAAGAGGGTTGACCTGCCCTCTCTCCTCTCGAAGTCCTTGCAACTCTTCCATTGTTTCTCCTTCCTTTCGTTTTTTCGTTGTTTCTTACGGCTCCGCAGAGCAAACGTCCTCTCGCTCTCTCAGCTCGTCCACCGAGCACCCCATGGCATCTGCAATGTCGCAGGCCATGGCAAAGCTGGGCTGTTTGATCCCCACTACGATGTGACGGACGGTGCCCTCGGTGACCCCAAGACACTTGGCAAAGGCCGTTTGGGTGATGCCCCGCTCCCGCAAATACGCCGCCAGCTTTTTTCTTGCAAACATAAGTTCCTCCTTTTCCCTTTTTCGTACCTTGGCATTGACGATCCGATTTTTTTATGGTATAATGATTTATATCGTATGACGGTACGGTCTCATTATATCTCACTAAATCTTACTTGTCAATAGAAAATTTTACTTTTTCTCACTTTTCGTCCCCTTTCACAAAGATAAATCATGAGATTTGGTGATTTTTTACAAGAAAGGAATCCAAGATGTTTTGGGAAAATTTTCGTCAGTTGTGTTTGGAAAAGGGGAAATCCCCCAACGCCGTTGCCAAAGAAATCGGCCTTTCCTCCGGCTCCGTGACCAAATGGAAACAGGAGGGCGTGATTCCGCGGGAAGCCACTCTCAAAAAAATTGCCGACTATTTTGGAGTAACGGCAAACAGGTTACTCCAAACCAATGTCAGTGCTTCCCACTCCGAACCGATCCCCGTCAAGGATAACCACATTCGGATCCTTGACCGCAATGGAACGATCCTTGAGGGCGAGCTTACCGATGAGCAGATGGAGCTGGTCAAGCTGATGATCGAGCAAAATCAGGTACACTACGTCACCCTCTATGCGGCCGCACATTCAGAGGATAATCGACCCGACTGCGAAATCCAAATGGAGCAAAAGCGTTGGGACACCGTTGCAAATGCCCCCGAAACCGACGAACCGCTGCTGTAAGATGCCAACGTGACCTACGGAATTTATAAGGATGTCCGAGACAGCACTTGGCTCTGCTTGCTGTGCGCCCATATCGACCGCCTGCCCGTTGACGTGCTCAAGATCGCCCGTACAGCAGGTGTTCGTGTGATCCGCAACTCCTCGGTGTGGGAGCTGCTTCCCGGAGAACACGGAAAATCCTACTTCGACGGAAACCGATGGATTGTCATTTATAACGACGCTCGCTCGGTGGTAGATTCCCGTCTGACGGTGGCCCATGAGCTGGGCCACATCTTTTTGGGACACGAACTCCGGCACGCAAGCTACACGGGGGTCAACGAATTTCAAGCCAAGCCCAAATCCGAGCAACAGGCCGACGTCTTTGCCACGCGCTTGCTTTGCCCCGCCTGTGTGCTGTGGGGACTGGGTCTGCAATCGCCACAACAGATCGCCCTCTATTGCAGAGTGCCCCTCGCCGTGGCCACCGACCGTGCCAAGCGAATGGAACTCCTTTACAGCCGCAATCAATTTCTTTCCTCTCCTGCCGAAAAGGAGCTTTACCAACAGTTTGGTCCCTACCTGCAAGAGGTTTGCCCTTTGCCCTCTCCATTTTTGATTCCACAGGAGGAACACCATGCCCAGCTACGAAAAGAATAAATCTTCCGGCCTTTGGTCCTGCCGCTTTCGGGAACCGGATGAAAACGGAATCACCCACCAAAGACGCTTGTCCGGCTTCCACACCAAACGAGAAGCTCAATACGGTTATGAGGATTATATCAAGCAAAAGGAAGCGCTCCGCAAGGAACAAGCCCGACTGGCTCTTGCTGCCGCCGATCCGGGCAGTATGCTCTTCGACGATCTGCTGGATCAGTATATGGACTTTACCAAACATCGTGTGAAGGAATCCTCCTATTACGATATCGAGAGTAAGGTCAATCACCGTCTCCGTCCCTTCTTCAAGGGAAAACGGATGGGGGAAATCACCCCCAAGATGATCTCGGATTGGATTGAGCATCTGGACTACAGCTACGCCTCCAAGCGGTGGATCTTTTCCACCATGTCCTCTCTGTACCGATACGGACAAAAATATTTCGACGTGCCCAATATCATAGATAAGGTGGATCGTCCCCGTAATCTGGAAAGCCCAAAGGAAATGCAAATTTGGACACCGGAGGAATTTGGCCGCTTCATTCGTGCCGTGGACAGCCGCCCCTATGAGCTGTATTTTCGCACCCTGTATGTGCTGGGCTGCCGTCGAGGCGAGGCACAGGCCTTGACGTGGAATGATCTGACGGAGGGGAAGCTGCATATTCGAAAAAGTCTGACCACCAAAACCCGCGGCAATTCCTTTCTCATTACGACCCCCAAAAATCGGGGGAGCATTCGCACCATTGCCCTGCCCGCTTTTCTTGCCGAGCAGCTTCGATGCTACCGTGAGGAGCAACAAAGGGAGTTGGGAACGGAGTGGAGTCCCGAGTGCTTCGTGTTCGGTGGAACCCGTCCTCTCCCCACCACCACGGTGGATCGCCGATTTTCCGAGGCCGTGGAGACGGCAGGGGTCAAGCGCATCCGCATCCACGATTTGCGCCATTCCTGCGCATCCATTCTGATCTCCAAGGGCGTGTCCATCGTCGCCGTCTCCCGTCAGTTGGGTCACAGCAACGTGGAGCAGACCTTAAATACCTATTCCCACATGATGCCCGACGACCAAACGCTGATCCTCCACACCTTGGAAGCACTGGGAGCCGAGCTGGATGGACGTGCTGATGCAAGCGGTTCTTGACGCAGAACCATGCTCGCTGTTGCAATGGCGGACTCTTCTCCGCTGGAAGGACACCCCAACCATCGCTTACAATATGCTTTCCCACCGAAGAAAGCAATGAACTCCTCACGTTGCCGGAACCCATCCTACGAACAAAGACAACGCTTTGGGGAACCACCGACTATGCTCGCAATCAAAAAAAGGACGGAAGGCATCATGCCTTCCGTCCTTTTTTCAGACAAGATCGAGCTCTACGTCGTTGAGAAAATTCTCGATCACGTCGGGTAGGTGCTCCGGATCCAGCTCCCGGAGGGTGCAAAGCTCGGCCAAACGCCGAACCTCCTCTCCGTCGGTGGAAACGTCGGAAACAAAGGAAACAGGGGTCTCCTCCACACGAATCACACGGATTCCGTGGGAAATGTACGCTCCCAGCTCCTCGGTTTCCAGAGCCTCAACCTCCGCAACGTAGCGGAAGCGGACCTGCTTTTCGGGCATGGTGGTTTGGTTGTTGTTGGTGAACATAGTCAGTTCTCCTTTTCTGATATTTGAATCGCAAAGCGACCCATGCAAGTGCCAAGCACGGAAACGATTCTCCCCGTGCCCCGCAGCACATTGCCCAACACACCCGAACACCTTGTGCCTACCGTGTGCCTTTTTCTTCTTCCGCACAATATATAGTGTCTTTTTTGAAAAAATTCAACTACATATTGTATTGTGGATATCCCCCTCGTCTCCACCACCTTCTTTTGCAAACAAAAAAGAGGACAGCGAATGTCGCTGTCCTCTTCCGAAGGGTCTTCGTTTTGATTCCGTTATGCTTCAAGCATATTCTATCATTGGTAAGTCATCCGTTGGAGCCCCATGTAACCGTTGCATTGCAGTAATCGCCCACCCAGTTTTCATTCCAGCTTTCGGGCTTGCTTGCATCCCCGCACGCAATGTTGGTCAATGCGGCGCAATTGCGGAAGATATCTCTTTGCAGACCCGTTGCACCTGCGGCAATGACCACCGTGGTCAAGGATTCGCAGGTCTGGAACGCACGAAGACCCACGTAGGTCACACTTGCAGGCAAGCGCACCTCGCGCAGATTGGGGCAAAAGCCAAAAGCATACCCCTCAATCGTTTGCAAGGTAGAAGGAAGAGATACGGTTTCCACTCGGGTCTCCGCAAAGGCAGAAATTCCGATCCCTGTTACTCCCTCGGGCACCGTGACGTTGCCCACCGCCCGGCCGGGCGCATACAGATACAGCGTCTTGCCGTCCTTGCTGTAAAGGTTTCCATCCTTGGAGGAGAAATGCGCATTGTCCGCATCCACCTTGATCTCGGTCAGCTGATTGCAGTTCATAAAGGGGTTGCCGTGTTGTGCCGACATCGTACCAAAGGGAACGATGGTCTCCACGTTCTTGGGAATGGTCACCGAGGTCAATCCGCTATCCTCAAAAGCAGCAATTCCCACCCACGTCAAAGAATCGGGAAGTTGGATGGATGTCAGGCTCTTACAGTTGTTAAACGCACGGGTGGAAAGGGTCTCCACACCCTCGGGAAGAACCACACGCTCCAAGCTCTCACAGCCGTAGAACGCAGAATCGCCAATTCGAGTCACACCCTCGGGGATCTCGATGCTTTTCAGCTTTTTACAGCCCGCAAACGTGTTGTCGTCAATGTTGGTAATCTGATTGGAAAGCGTTACCGTTTCCAACGCCACCATTTGCTCAAAGGCATTGGAAGACAGTGTCGTGACAGAATCCGGCATGGCAATTCTGGTCACACTGTCTGCCAGATCGTAAAAGGCACCGTGGCCGATTTCGGTCACCGCCGCCCCCTCGTAGGTTGCGGGAATCAGAATATCGGTATCCGTACAGGTTCCCACGCCGTCTACGCAATAGGTACCGTCATCCTTTTGACGGTACGCCAACCCCACGCTGGGCGTGGTTTTGGGCGGCAGAGTGGTCTCCTCTTCACGGTCGCCGTTTCCGTTTTCGTTGCCGTTGCCATTGCCATTCTGATTGTTTTGGTTTCCGCTGTTGCCTGCAGGGGTGGTGGTCTCAC
>JAFTRT010000085.1 GCA_017462145.1 Clostridia bacterium | reverse complement strand
TGAATATTACGAAAAAAACGGCCGCCGTTGGCTGGCGGGCGGATCGGTCAACGATAGCTTCTTCGGCTTGAACGAGGACATCGAGGGCTATGCGCTGGCGGCCTATCTTTTGCAGGTGGCCGCCGAGATCACGGGAGAGGGAAGCGAGGCCGAGGAGGTTCTCCGTATGACGCTCAACACCCTGTATGCCATTGAGCACCGTCTCAAGCCTTATGGGCAGATCAAGGCGGTTTATGAGCTGTTTGCCGCCGTGGTATCGGGCATGGCTCCCGATCTGTCGGCCTGCTCGGAATGCGGGGCGGTTCCCGAACGGCTTCGGCTGGACGTGATGAACGGTGTGCTGATCTGCGAGGATTGCTTGCACCGTCGCTTTGGAGGATTGCCCGTCCCCGACGAGGATATCCACCGCACCCGAACCGTGCTGATGCCTCTGGATTCCTCGGCATTGGCCGCCATGCGTTACGTCGAGAACGCACCGCCTGCCCGTATGTTTGCCTTTGGCTTGTCGGACGGCGAGAGTCTACGGCTATTCTCGGAGGCGGCGGAGAGCTTTTTGCTTCATCAGCTGGAGCGTGATTTTGAGACCCTGCGATTCTACCGCACGGTCACCTCACTTTAAGTCATAGGAACGAACATGAACATTACGGAAAAAACACTGACAACATTGGAATTTGATAAGATCCGAGGGATGTTGGCCGATGCCTGTCCCACGGAGGGGGCGGCGGAGATGGCTCGTCGGCTCTGTCCCACCGATCGCATGGATCTGGTGCGCCTCCGCCAACAGCGTACCACCGATGCCTGCCGTCTTGCAGATGCCAAAGGAATGCCTTCCTTTGGAGGCGTACGGGACGTGGGGGATTTGTGTGAGCGTGCCCTGAAAGGGGCATCTCTGACTCCGAGGGAGCTGATGGATGCGGCTCTTTGCCTGCGTGTGGCCAGAGGGCTTTTGGATTACAGCCGAAACAACCGCACCTTTTCCACGGTGCTGGACGAGATCTTTGAGCGGTTGACACCGCAACGTCCCCTGGAGGATCGGATCGCACGGTCTATTCTCTCCGAGGAGATGATTTCGGACGAGGCCAGTCCCGCTTTGTCGGATATCCGCCGCAAGATTCGGGGTGCCAATCTGCGGGTACGGGAGACTTTGGCTCGCTACGTGGGGGGCTCATACTCCAAGTATTTGCAGGAAAATATTGTGACCCAGCGAAACGGGCGGTACGTCATTCCCGTCAAGGCCGAATGCCGCAACGAGATCAAGGGCTTGATTCATGATACCTCCTCTTCGGGGGCTACCATCTTTGTAGAGCCCATGGCGGTGGTGGATGCCAACAACGAGCTGCGGATGCTGGAATCCCGAGAGCAGCATGAGATGGAGCGGATCTTAGAGGAGCTTTCCGCACTGGTAGCCTCGGTGGCGCCTGCGCTGTCGCTCAATTACCGAAATATCACCGAGCTGGCCTTTGTGTTTGGCTGTGCCGAGCTGTCCGCACGGATGCGAGGCATGGAGCCCGAGCTCAACGAGAAGAAAACATGCACGGTGGTCAGAGGACGCCATCCTCTGATTGATCCTGCCAAGGTGGTGCCCATCAGCTTTGCCTTGGGTGGCGAGTATGACACGCTGATCATTACGGGTCCCAATACGGGCGGTAAAACCGTTACCCTCAAGACCTTGGGACTGTTTGCGGCCATGACTCAATCGGGTTTGCATTTACCGGCAGAGGACGGTACGTCCTTTTGCGTCTTTGAAAAAATATTGGTGGATCTGGGGGATGAGCAGAGCATTGAACAATCCCTCTCCACCTTCTCCTCTCACATGGTGAACATCGTATCGGTGGTGTCCGAGCGAAACGAACGAACCTTGGCTCTGTTTGATGAGCTTGGTGCCGGAACCGACCCTGTCGAGGGTGCGGCATTGGCCGTTGCGGTTATTGAGGATATGCGGTCGGCAGGAGCTTTGTGTGCCGCCACCACCCACTATACCGAGCTGAAAACCTATGCGCTGGATACAGAGGGGGTCTGCAACGCCTCCTGCGAGTTTGACGTCAACACCCTGCGGCCTACCTATCGCTTGATCCTGGGGACACCCGGTAAGTCCAACGCCTTTTTGATTGCTGAAAAGTTGGGACTTCCCCCACGCATCGTAAAGCGGGCGGGAGAATACGTCAGCGAAGAGAATAAGCGGCTGGAGCATATTTTGGGTGAATTGGAGCAGACCCGTCAGGGCTTAGAGCGGGAGCAGAGAGAGGCCGCACGGATGCGTACCGAATACGAGCACTTCCGTGAGGAGTCCGAGGCTGAGCTTCGACGACGTCTGAAGCAATCGGAGAAGGAGACCGAGCAGGCCCGACAAAAGGCACAGTCCATGGTGGAGAGTGCAAGACTGTCTGCCGATTATATCATGGCGGAGATGGATAAGCTTCGCCGCCAGAAGGAGTCGGAGCGTCTTGGGGAAGAGCTGCAAAGAGCCAGACGGGAGATCCGGGAGCATTTGCGGACGCATAGCGATGAGTATGACCCTGTGGAGGTTCGTGCCGATGAAAATTACGTGTTGCCCCGTCCGCTGAAAAAGGGGGACGAGGTGATCATCGTTTCTCTTGGGAAAAAGGCTGTGGTGTTGGAGCTGCCCGACCGCTCGGGCAAGGTGGCCGTGCAGGCAGGGATTATCAAAACCAAAGCGGCATTGTCCGATCTCCGGCTGTGCGAGGAGGAGACCAAGATTACCTCGGGGGGCAAGGAGCGAAAGAGCGGAGAATACCGCATCAGCGTCAATCGGGATTTTCGGGATGAGATCGATCTGCGAGGTCAAACGGGTGACGAGGCCTGGGGAAAGGTAGATAAATACTTTGACGAGGCCTCCATTGCGGGCTTTCATACCGTTCGCCTCATTCACGGAAAGGGAACGGGGGCGCTCAAGGCGGCTCTTTGGAAATATTTGAAGCAGGATAAGCGGGTTGCCTCTTTCCGCATCGGACAATTTGGCGAGGGAGATGGCGGCGTGACCGTCGTGGAACTGAAATAGGGGCACTCGAACCCCCAAAAAAATTACCATAGAAGCCTCCGAAAACAAAAACCTTTTTATGCAAAGTTCCGTTTCAACAAATTTCGTGTAAAAAAATTGTGAATCGGTGGAAATTTGCAAAAAAATGTGATATAATGGAACTGGCTTATTTTGAATTCAATATCATTTTCGGAAAGCGAGGAGCAAATGTATGAAGGAATCACAGTATGCGGAGTTGAGTGTCATCGGTATGAAGGGCTGTGAGCAATTCGCCGATCAAGTGGACTACTACCTCAAGGAATGGCGCCGACACGGCGGAGACGGAACCTTTTTGGTAAAGGCGGATTGTCCCCGATTCAGCTCGGGCGAGGCCAAGGGTATGATCCATGAGTCTCTCCGCGGACACGACCTTTACATTATCTGCGATCTGTTTAACTATGGCGTCACCTACAATATGTACGGTCAGGAGGTTCCCATGAGTCCCGATGACCACTATGCGGATCTCAAGCGTATCATTGCTGCCGCACAGGGTAAGGCCAGACGGATCACCATCATTATGCCCATGCTGTACGAGGGTCGTCAGCACAAGCGTTCGGGCAGAGAGTCTTTGGACTGTGCGCTGATGCTTCAGGAATTGGTAAGCATGGGTGTTACCAATATCATCACCTTTGATGCCCATGACCCCCGTGTGCAAAATGCCATCCCGCTTTCCGGCTTTGACGATGTCAGACCGACTTATCAGATGATCAAGGCACTCATCAAGCACGTTCCCGACGTGACCATTGATAAGGATGAGTTGGTTATCATTTCCCCCGATGAGGGTGCGATGGGAAGGTGTATGTACTTCTCCTCGGTGCTGGGATTGGATATCGGTATGTTCTATAAGCGCCGTAACTACTCCATCGTGGTCAACGGTCGCAACCCCATTGAGGCACATGAGTATCTGGGTAAGGATCTGGCAGGCAAGGACGTGATTATCGTTGATGATATGATCGCTTCCGGTGAATCCATGATCGACGTTGCACAGCAGCTCAAAGAAAAGGGTGCAAAGCGTATCTTTGCCTTTGCTACGTTCGGTCTGTTTACCAGCGGCTTTGAGAAATTTGATAAGGCGTACGCCGACGGTGTCATCGA
>JAFTRT010000084.1 GCA_017462145.1 Clostridia bacterium | reverse complement strand
TTGCGTCGTGCCACCTCCCTCCGCAGGGAGGCTTTGGAAGAATCCGTTTAGGGAGAACCCGTCGGACATCTCACGGTACCGACGGGTTTCTCCCTTGGAAAAAAGCGTAGCGACTTTTTGCTACACAAAGCGTAGGGCGCAAAAACCTTTTTTTGTGCAGTTCTTTTGGGAGTTTGAGGGGCTTTTCTTTCAAGAAAAGCCCCTCAAAAAAACATATCACTCATAAAACGCATTCATCACACGGCTGACGGGGATGGCGGCGTTGCCGCCTGCGAGGCCTTCCTCGATGACGCAGACGACCACCAAATCCACGGTTTGTTCGGAGGCGGCGTAGCCCATAAACACGGCGTTATCATAGGAATCGGCGGCGGAAGAGGTTTGGGCGGTACCGGTTTTTCCGCCCACGGTGACATGATCGGGGAGATTGGAAAAATAACCTCGGAGGGTGGCACTGCTTGACACCACCTGTTCCATGGCATCCATCAAAAGGTCATAGGTATCCGAGCCAAAGGGGACCACCTGTGCCACGTCGGGCTGTGTTTCCCGTCCCTCGGTTTGGGTACCGCTGAACAGATGTGCTTGATAGCGATTGCCGCCATTGACGATGGTGGAGAGATACACGCTCAATTGCATAGGCGTATAGATGTGGGTGGACTGACCGATGGAGCCCATGATATCATCCGAAACGGTATTGGAGTCCGCCACGTTCCCCAACGATTCGGGCAACTCGATACCGGAAGCCACCCCAAGCCCCAAAGCGGTTGTGACGTCCAGGGTATCGGACAGGCCGAAGAGCTCGCCAACCGAGTAGAAGAAAATATTGCAGGACACCCGAATGGCCTCGGTCACGTTGGTGATCCCGTGCTGTCCCAGACATTCCTTTCCGTCAATATGGAAGACCTTATTGCAGGTAAAACAGGTATCGGGCGTGATATGCCCCTGCTCCAAGGCCGCCAACGCCACTCCTACTTTATAGGTAGAGCCGGGGGGATACAGGCCGTTGAGAGCACGATTGCTCCAAGGGCTGTTGCTTTGTGCGTTCAGCTGATCCACGTAGCTCTGATCCACCAAACGGGTCAGATCATAGGTGGGATAGGAGGCCAAAGCCAGCACGGCTCCCGTGTTGGGATCCTGTGCCACTACCGCACCCGTTGGGTCGGCAGAGCCTTGGCTGTTCCCTTGGGTGGCTTGGATGAGTGCTTCCGCTTCCTCCCGCAAGCCATCCTCGGCGGCTACTTGAAGGGTCATATCAATGGTCAGATAGACGTCCTGTCCCGTGATGGGAGCGACCTCGTAATATTCCTCTACCAGAGTGCCGTTGCCGTCAAATTTTTGCACCAACACACCGTTTTGGCTGTGGAGATAGGACTCAAAGGCTTCTTCGCATCCGCTGACACCCACGATGGCGTCCATGGAGTAGCCCTGCGCTTGGTAGCGTTCCCAGTCCTCGGCTTGGATCTTGCCCACGCTTCCCAAAATGTGAGTAGCGTAGCCTGCATAGGGATAGGATCGGCGATAGACGGGCAGCACGGTTACGCCCTCAATGCGATCCTCCTCCACCCGCATAATGGCCGCATCGCTCACGTCCTCGGCAAAGGTATAGGAGGTATAGGAGGAAAAGCCAATGCGGTTCAGGTCGTACCACAGGCGGATCAGCTGGGTGACCTCCCGATCGGTGTAATAGTAGAGTTTATATTTTTGAATGAAATAATTGCAAAATTCGGTGGGGGTGATGTCTGCATCCAGCCCCGAATCCTCCAAAAAACGGTCATACCAGTACCGTTCCTCGGAATCCTCGTCCAGCAGGGTGGAATAAAAGCTACAATTGGGATAGACCCCCGACAAAACGAAATAGTCGTCACACCGTTTGTCTCCGTTGCCCGTTTCCTCCAGAGCGGTCACCATGGCCAACAGAGAGTCATTGATCTCCCGATAGGTATCGGGCATGGCATCGTATTCAAACAGCAGGTGATATTCGCTTTCGTTGCCCACGATCAAACGGCCCTTGGTGTCGTAGATCTTTCCCCGTTGCCCTGCCACCGTGTGCTTGCGGACGGTCAGCCCGTCATCGGCCAGAGGATTTTGTGCGCCTCGGATCTGAATGACGGCCAAAACGATGGCAAAGATCGCACAAATGAGGATAAAGCCAAGGCAAAGACCCCACGTGCGTGCGGCGGTATTCACTTCTCGCTTGGCCGAGGGATGCTTCATGGCGTTACTCCTTTCCGAATGAGATCTTGTGGCTGTCAGAGCAGAGACAGGATGAGCTGGAGACAGAAGAAGGCAATGGACAGCGCCACGCCGAAATTGAGAAAGACAGGGGAGACAGTGTGCCCCTCCGGCATGAGCAGGCTTCCCTTTTCCAAGGTGAGCTTACGGCGGAAGAGCAGAACCGACAGCAGGATGGAGCCCGCCATGGCGCCGACGCTTTGGATTTGTCCAATGAGCACGTAGCCCACGGCAGGGATCATAGCAGGGCCGGACAACAGCCGGGTCAATGCCTCAAAAGCCTCCTCCGATCCGGCGAGCCACTCGGCAGAAAGCGTTGCAACGGTCTCCAGATCCAAGTGCTCGGTGATCAGCTGGGGCAGAACGCCGAACAGCAGATTGATGGCAACGTGAAAGAGGATCGAGAGGGACAGCCGTCCGCTCTTGACGTAAACGTAGGCAAAGCAAAGGCCAATGAGAAAGGCATAGAACAGCTGATAGAAATTTCCGTGGAACAGGGCAAAGATGCAGGCCGACAGCACCACGGCATACCCCTCTCCCAAGGGGAGCAGGCGATCGCACAGCAGCTTGCGGAAGATCAGCTCCTCCAAGATGGGAGCCAAAAGGGCGGTAGCCGCCAAATTGAGCCAAAAGGTGCCTCCCGACAGGGTGACCTCCACGGGATTGAGGGGAGAGACCCCCAAAAGAGATTGCGCCAAGGACAGCAGAAGAGAGGACACCGAGTTACCTGCCAGTACGCAGGCAAAGCTGATCAGCAGGCCGCCGAAGACAAAGGCAGGTGACGTCTTCTGACGGGTGGGAACGGCCTTGGGCAGACGGCGCAGCGCCAAGAGAAGACAAGGGAGTCCGAACCCGTAAAGGCCGAGGAAGCTGATCACGGTCAGCACAAGGGTGGAGGATGCCAAGGAGGGGGCAAGGTTCATCAGGGCGACCATGAGCAAAAGCTGGGTCAGATAGGTGACCACGCTCATGGAAAAAACGCCGAACCCCAAAAGGGAAAAATACCGCTTGGCGGTGTCCTCGGACAGTCTTCCCGTTTTGGGGTCGGCGCAGATGATGGTAGAAGAAGCTTTCATAAGGTTCCTTTCCGCTCCGCTTTCGCAGGGGCTAAAAGCTGAATTTGCTTTTTTTGACCAAGGGGATACGGACAAGGCGGGTCAAGCCGTACAGGGGCAGGCAAAGCACTGCGGTGCAAAGAATGCTCCAAAGGCAGGAGAGCAGCAATGCTCCCACTGTGGGAAGTCCTCCCTCTGCCAGACGCTCCAAAACCGAGCAGACGGCACGAAGCAGAGCGGCCGGTGCCAACAGAACGGCATAGGAGAGAAAACGGGGGAGCAGTTTTTCCACCCAAAGACTCATGACGGCAAGGATCAGACAATAGACCAAAGGAGACAGGGACAGCCCCGAGCCGCCGATGGCCTCCAGAAAAAAGCCTGCGGGCAGGGCGGCCACCAGTGCCACCCGAGGGGAATCCAACAGCGCAATGGCCAACAGACACCCTAAGATCAGATCCGGGGTGGCAGGCAAAAAAGACAGGGTGGCAAAAAAGCCGCACTGGGCACAGCCCGCCAAAAAGAGAAGCAGGCCGTACAAACCGATTCGTTTGAGGCGTTGGGGACGCTCCCGTCCCACGGGGGCGTTCACGATGCACCTCCTCTGGGTGCTAAAATCATCACGGTGTGGACGCTGTCCAATGCGTTGAAATCCACGGCGGGGTCAATGACCGCTTGCAGCTTGCCGGTTTGCCCGTCGGTTCCCAAGGAGAGGACGGTGCCGATGTAAAGGCCGGAGGGATAGTTGCTTCCCTGCTCTCCCGAGGTATAAATGCGGTCTCCCACGTCAATATCGGCGGAGTCGATATAGGTCATCAGACATTTGCCATCCTCTCGGAGGGTGGCATCTCCCTTGACGACGCCCGACACGTCGGTACGGTCGGCGTATGCGCCCACCGAGGTCTTGGTTTCGATCAACCCCGACACCTTGCACCAATCCAATCCCACCTCGGACACGTAGCCCAACAAGCCCTGTGCCGTCATCACGGCACAGCCCTGCTTGACACCGTGTGCGGTGCCTCGATTGAGAAAGAGCACGGTTTCGTGATCTCCCGCCGCACGGGAGATGACCGTGGCATCGGTCAGAAGAGGCTGGGGATTTTCCACGTGAATGTTCAGATAATCCCGAAGCCAATCGTTTTCACGCTCTAACACCGCCATGTCCTGCTCCTGTCCCTCCAACGCATCCAAACGGGTCTTGAGGGACTCGTTTTCTGCCTTGAGGCGATCGTAGTCGGTAAAGACCGACACAAAGCCATCCACTGCATCCGAGGCCTTGGAGAAGCACCAGACAAAGGGCTTTGCCACTGTTCCCATGGCGGCTCGAAGCAGATCGGTCTGTCCCGTTGCCGTCAGAATGGAGGGGATGAGCACCAGCACCAGCGCCAATCCCAAACAGATATAAAAGAGCTTGGAGCGAAAGAGCTTCATGAATCGGTCTCCTCCCCTGCTTGGCTTCCGTCAGAGTCGGCAGGGACGGGGGTCGCCTGTTTGGCTCGCTTCCAAACGGGGTACGCTCCGTCAAAGAGTAAGGTCAGACCCGTCAGATCGGCACGGCAGTCCACCCGTTCCCATTCCTCACGGCTGCCCTCGTAGATCAGCTCGGTTAGGGCGGTACAGCCCGAAAAAGCTCCCTCTTCTATGGTCAAAAGGGTCTTGGGAAGATGGAGACGGGTGAGCACGGAATTTCCCACTGCTCGATCCATTGGAGGTTCCGCAGTCTTTTCTGCCACCTCGTCCGTCGTTTCGTCTGCGGTCATGGGGTTGGTTTTTTTCTCGGGCTTGGCCTGGGGGGCACAGAGAACCTCTGCATTTCGCCAAAACAGGCGGTTTGGCAGATAGAGCTCGGTTTCTCCCTTGGCATCAAAGCCGGTCAGAAGCAACGAACCCTCTCGGATTTCGTAGGTAACGCCCGTTTTTTTCTTGGCCGTATCGGCGGTAAAATAGGTATAAACCGCCGCTGTGAGTAGGGCAACGATCACGCCCAAAGCCGCATTGGTGACCATGGCCAACACCAAAGAGAGCACCAAAAGAACGGCGGCACCGATGATCAGCTCCCAGTACAGGAGATTCATTTGGGTCATGCCCCGTATGTATCGCTCCTCGGCGTTCAACAGAACGGCCGTATCGGCAGCGACGGCCGGATTCGATTGTTTGTTGGCTCCCTTCATGATTTACCTCCCTCGGTAGTGCAACAGTCCGCCCAATCTTCCCTCACTCTCGATGACACGGAAGATGCCGTTGCAAACGCTTTCCAGCGGACGCTTGGCTAAAGTGACTCGGATACCGGTTTTTTCATGGATCATGCGGTCGATACCGGGTAGGAGTGCGCCTCCGCCCGTGAGCATGATGCCGTAATCGTAAATGTCCGAGGAGAGCTCGGGGGGCGTCTCCTCCAAGGTGGCCTTGATGGCTCGGACGATCAGATCCAAGGGCTCCTCCAAGGCTTGCCGTACCTCCGCAGAGTGCACCGTGATGGTGGCACCCATGCCCGAACGGAGATTTCGTCCGCAGATATCCATGTTGCCCCGATCGGCAGAGGGGTGAGCCGAGCCGATGCGGAGCTTGAGCTCCTCGGCTGTGGCATTGCCGATGAGGACGTTCCGGGTCAGGCGGATCCATTCTACCACCGCTTCGTCCAGCTCGTCGCCTGCAATGCGGACCGAGTGGGAGGCCACGATTCCCCCAAGACTGATGACGGCAACCTCGGTGGTGCCGCCTCCGATGTCCACGATCATGCTTCCCCTTGCACCGCCGACACGGAGACCCGTGCCCAGTGCCGCCGCCAAGGGCTCCTCAATGAGGGCCACCGAGCGAGCGCCCGCCCGATATACGGCGGTCTCTACGGCACTCTTTTCCACCTCGGTTACCCCGTACGGAATACAGGCAATCACCGACGGGCGGCTGAAAAAAGCAATGGAGTCGGTGACCTCAAAAAAGGTGCGGAGCATCCGTTCGGTCACATCGGGGTCGGCAATGACACCGTCCTTCAAAGGACGAAAGGCCAAAATTCCCTCGGGGGTCTTGCCCAGCATACGCCGAGCTTCGGGGCCAAGGGCTACAATCTCCCGACTGTTTTTATTGATGGCTACCACCGACGGCGTGCGCAAAATAATGCCCTTGCCTTTGGTGCAGATCAGCGTATTGGCAGTGCCGAGATCGACACCGATCAACTTTGCCATGGCCTCCTCCTTTCCTCCGAGATGACGGCTGTCAAACTGTGTTACGTGCCCAGGTATTCTCCCGTGCACCGATGATATAGCATATTGAGACGGTGGGCCGGCAGACCGACGACGTTGAAATAACAGCCGTCAATGCCATCGATCCATTTGGAAAAGCTTCCTTGGATTCCGTAGCTCCCCGCCTTGTCCATGGGGTCGCCGCTGTTGACGTAGGTCTCGATGGCCTCGGGAGGGATCTTGGCGACCCGTACCCGAGTGGCTTCGGCCTCAGTGTAGGTGACGTTGCCCAGCGTGACACCGATGCCCGTCAATACTTGATGCTCTCGGCCCGATAGCATGGTGAGCATCCGAATGGCATCTGCCTTGTCTTGGGGCTTCCCCAAAATGGTGCCGTCACAGACCACAACCGTGTCCGCAGACAGAATGGCCGTGTCGGTCAGATCGGTTCCCTGTTCCAATAGGGCTTGCGCAACCGCTTGCCCCTTGCGTCGGGCAAGCTCCCGAACGTAGTCGGCAGGGTCGGTCAGATCACACGCCTCGTCGGTGTCGGAAACAAGAATTTCAAAACTTGCTCCAATCTCCGATAAAATCTCCTTGCGCCTCGGTGATGCAGAGGCGAGTATCAGCTTCTTCATCCTGTCCTCTTTTCGTCTCGTCTTCTGAAAATGGGTATAACTTACCATTATCCATTTTATTATATCATATTTCCCCTCTCTTTTCAAGAATAATTTTTCATGCAAAGATGCGTTTTTTGGGGATGCGTGGGATGCGTTTGGGGGAGGCGTTTTTGGAAACTTTCTTGAAAGAAAGTTCCCAAACCTTCCAAGAACTGCACAAAAAAAGGTTTTTGCTTCCGATCCGTTGTATAGCAAAACCGCTTCACTTTCTTCTTTAGAAAGAGCGTAGCGACTTTTTGCTACACAAGGCGTAGGGCGCTATTCTTTTTTTGTGAAGTTCTTTTGGGAGCTTGAGGGTCTTTTCTTTCAAGAAAAGACCCTCAAAAAACCACGCACCTTTGCCACACAAACGTAGGATGTCTTATCAAGAAAGTTTCCAAAAAAAGAAAATTAAACAGCCAAGCGGCACGCAGATTCTGCGTGCCGCTCAGCTGTTGTGTTCGATATGGAAAGGAAGAAATTACTGATTATAGAATTCCATGATAGCGGTGAGATTTTGCTCGGCATTTGCCAAGATATCGGACATCTTGGTACCCACGCTATACTGGTCGGTGACAGCCTTCTGGAATCCGGTGAAGATACCGGCGTTTGCTTCCAGAATGAAAGCAAAGTCATAGTAAGCCAGATCACGGGTCATCTGGAGCATCTCGTAATCCTCGGGGGAGTTTGCAACCTGACCCTTGATAACGGTATCAAAGTAAGTATAGACCAAAGCGTCCTCGCCCAGA
>JAFTRT010000083.1 GCA_017462145.1 Clostridia bacterium | reverse complement strand
CAGTGACAACAGATTTACAGTCTGCCCCCTTTGGCCGCTCGGGAAATCCCCCATATATTCGGTCCCGCGTATGCGAAACCGATGGAGCTGGTGAACGGAGTCGAACCATCAACCTGCTGATTACAAATCAGCTGCTCTGCCATTGAGCCACACCAGCGTTTCGTTTACCGGAACGAGATATATTATACCACAATGAAATAGGTTTGTCAACACCTTTTTGCAAAATATTTTTTCTTTTTTCTGCTTTTTAGCGTGGTTGACAGCATCTTTTCTTCGTGCTATAATGAGAGTGTATTGTTCTATGGAGGTTTTGCTATGTGCCGTCGCTGTGCTTGGGTTAATTTGAACAATCCGTTGTATGTTCGCTATCACGACGAGGAATGGGGAGTGCCTGTTCATTCCGACAAGGCTTTGTATGAACTCTTAATCTTGGAGAGCTTTCAAGCGGGGCTGTCTTGGGAATGTATTCTAAATAAGCGTGAAGCCTTTCGCCGTGCCTTTGACGGCTTTGATCCCAAAACCGTCAGCTCTTACGGAGAGGAAAAGATTGCTTCCCTGCTCTCCGATGCCGCTATTGTCCGAAACCGTCTGAAAATCCGTGCCGCCGTGGAAAACAGCCGCATCTTTTTGTTGATTCAAGAGGAATTCGGTTCTTTTGATTCTTATCTTTGGGGCTTTACCGAGGGGCAGGTGATCCGAGAGGATTACCGTCTGCGCACCACCTCTCCCCTCTCTGACCGCATTTCTGCCGATCTCAAGCGTCGGGGTATGCGCTTTGTGGGGTCTACCGTGATCTATTCTTATTTACAGGCAGTGGGCATCCTCAACGGACACGGCGAGGAATGTGACCGATTTTCCCACCTTACATAAAGCAAAAAAACAGCTTCCGTATCAAACGGAAGCTGTTTTTTCAGCATCAAGCTTGGCAAGCTCGGCAGAAAACAATTCGTCCTCATACCGCTTTCGTGTTTTGTGAAGAATGATGGAAAAGATAATGATATGCGTCATGGCCGTTAAGAACCAGCTGACAGGATAGGAGAAATAGATACACGCAGGGGAGCGGAACCAAACAAAGACGGTCTGAAGCCACAAAATGCGAAAGCCGCACGCACCTGCCAGGGAAACCACCATCGCTGTCACCGATTTTCCCATGGCACGGAGACCACCGCAAAATACTTCCATGATGCCGCACATCCAATAGGTGGTCAGAATGATCCACAACCGATCAACCGCCCGTGCAATCACCTCGGGCGAATCCTGATACAATCCAACGAAAAATTCACGGAACAGAAGAACGACTGCACCGGTTCCCACACCGAGAACAACGACCACAGCGGTACAGTACAGCATGATCCGCCTGATATTGCCGTATTTCTTTGCTCCCACGTTCTGTCCCACAAAGGTAATGGCCACGTGATAGATGGCGTTCATGGCAATATAAACAAAGCCCTCCAAGTTCCCTGCCGTAGCATTTCCCGCCATGATGGTCTCATCCTGAAAGCTGTTGATCGAGGATTGGATGAGCACATTGGACAGAGAAAACAGAATACCTTGCAAGCCGGACGGGATTCCGATGTAGAGCATCCGCACCAGCTTATCCTTATGCAAGCGCAGGCGAGGCAAGGAAAATTTCATGCAATTGCACTGTCTTGACAAAAAGATCAACATCAGGACGGCAGAGAGATACTGAGCCACAACGGTAGCCACCGCCACACCTGCCACGTCCAAGTGAAACATGGCGACCAAAATGAGATTGAGCACGACGTTGGTCACGCCTGCAACGGTCAAAAAAATCAGTGGGTGCTTGGAATCTCCGTAGGAGCGAAGCATGGAAGCCGTATAGTTATAGATCATAGAGGCGGGCATTCCGCAAAAAATGATGCGAATATACAGCACAGAAGAATCAATGACCGACGGAGGTGTGTCCATCCACCGTAAAAGATAAGGTGCGGCGAGAAAACCGAAAATACCGATGACGACCCCCAAGAAGCCCGAAACCACAATTGCCGTGTGCAAAACCTTTTGCACTTCTCTGCGTTCATTGGCACCGATATGCTGTGCCACACAGACACCTGCACCGACAGACAGCCCCATAAACAGACCCACCACCAGGTTGGTCAGCGCACCCGTGTTGCCGATAGCGGCCAAGGCAATCTCCTTATTGGCACTGAACTGTCCCACTACCACAAGGTCGGCGGCATTATACAGCGATTGCAAAACTCCCGTCAAGATTAGGGGAATCGCAAACACAATGATCTTTTTCAAAAACGGTCCTTCTGTAAAGTTAGGCTTTTTCTTGGCGGCAACGGTCATTTTGATACCTCTTTCCAACAAACGCAAACGGGATCTTACTTCTTCATTATAGCACACTCCCCCGAAATGTCAAGAGAAATCCCAAATTTATTTTCCCACCTCCTCGCTTGACAAAGATAGGACGGTATAGTATAATAAAGAGGATAAAAAAGATCGAGAGGAGAATACCTGTGAAGCATTTTTTGATTCCCCAAGAGGGTTCCTTTTACAAAGCAAATCTCCACTGCCACACCACGTGCTCGGACGGAAAACAAACCCCCGAGGAGGTAAAGGAATGTTACAAGGCCATGGGATACCATGCCGTCTGCTTTACCGACCATGAGGTCTTATTGTCTCAACGGGAGCTGTGCGACGACGAATTTGTAGCACTTCACGGCTATGAGATTGCCGTGAAGAAAAACCCTTTAGAGCGAACCGCATACTTTATGCCGGTCTATCACTTCAACCTCATTGCCAAGGATCCCAACAACTTGGTCATGTCCCGTTTTTATTACGACAACCCCTCCTTCCCCGGACAGGCCAAGGAATGGCGTGACAAGGCGGCTCAGTATTCCGATGTGATCACGGAGACCAAGTATGATGTAGAATGGCTCAATGACTACATCAAGGCCGTCTCCGATGCAGGCTTTCTGGTTACCTACAACCATCCTCAATGGTCGCTTCAGACCCGTGACGATTACATCGGTTTGAGAGGACTCCATGGCTTTGAGATCATCAACGGAGGTTGTGCGGCGGGTCATAACGACAACACCTCCATTCACTACGAGCAGATGCTTCGGGAAGGGCTGTTGGATCTAATTCCCGTGGCGGGTGACGACAATCACCGTTT
>JAFTRT010000082.1 GCA_017462145.1 Clostridia bacterium | reverse complement strand
TCCCTGCCCCAAGGACAGGTTCGTTGCTTTGATCATGACGACCTCCAAACGGTCCAAGCCGTATTGACAATGATTCCCTTTTATCATACTACAAAAGTATGTACAGGCTTTGAATTTTTTTTGACGGAACTATGATTTTTGGAAAGAAAAATTCTGCCCGTCGGTGTTCCGACGGGCAGAATAAAAGGAATCGATTGGGTCAAATCACTTCATATCGGTACAGCTTTGCCACACGCTGTTCCGTTAATATCAAGGAAAAGCCCTCTCGGGTCAGTTTCTCTCCGCTGATCAGCCATTCTCCGCCGTCCAGATCGGTGATACGATAGTTCCGAGTTTCATCGATCTTTCGCAGCGAAAAGCTTGCATGGGTATAGGGACTGTCAGCCCGCTTAAACACCTGCACAAGCCCGTCTCCCTCCTCGGGGCGGTTCCATTGAATGGCACACCAAGCCGTATCGTCACGGGTCGCCTTGGTCAAATGATACACGTCTCCGTCAAAATAGGGGCGGACAGCCAAGTATTCCCGTCCCCGTTCACGAAACCACTCCTCTTGCTTGGGGTCTTCCCCAAAATGCTCCTCTGCAGAATACAAATAATTGGTCGTCATACCGGGACCGTATGCGCTTCTCATGGCGTAAGTATCGTACAGCCGCCCCGATCCGCTTCCCGTCAAGGGAAGCCAGAGAGAAAAGTTCATGTGATTGGCTTGGGTGATCTCGGGAATGGGATCTCCGGGACATTGCGCATCACTTCTCCACAGAGGAAAACTTCGGCGAGTGGTCTCAATATCCAGCCGTTTTCCGCCCGACGCACAGTTGTCGATGATCAGGTTGGGAAAACGCTCCAACAACCGATCCCACAGGCGGTAAAGTCCCATGATATGTTTAATCTCGGTGAGGCCTCGGCGGTTTTCTTCATCGTTGGCACGCCAATAAGACAGAGGCTCCATATTGAAGTCTTGGCGGTAACAATCCAACTGCAACCGTTCTGCCATTCCGCACAAAAAATCAGCAATATAGTCAAATGCCTCTTCGTTGCCCAAATTCAGCAAAAGTCCCTTTTGATCCACTCCATCCGAAAGAATCCAATCGGGATGCTCCAATGCCAGCGGTGTCTGCGCCCGCACCCGTTCCGGTTCAAACCAAAGAACCATACGGCGGCCGCTCTTGTGGATGGCATCGGCCACATCCTCCAATCCATTGGGATGAACCAGCGGACTAACGACCCAGTCCCCTACGTGCTGTGCCCAGTCACCTGAAAATTCGTTATCGGAGGCTTGGGTATCCGCACCGCACCAGCCTGCGTCGATCCAGACGGTATCTACGGGAAGCCGTGCCCGGTCCAAAGCTTCCACCCGCCGGATCATTTGCCCCGATTCACTGCCCCCCCAAAAGGCGGTGCAGAAGGGTAAACGGCCAAAGCGTTCCAACGTGGGCGCAAAATGTTTCCGCAAAAAGCGACGCCAAATATTGAAGGAATCCTCCACGGTTCCCTCATACGGCAGAATCAATACGGATGAGGTCCGAATGGTCTCCTTTGGCTTCAAATAAAAATGAGTATCCTCGATCTTGCTTTGAACACGGAGACTGTCTTCGGTTCGGGAAAATCGACCGTTCCATTGTCCCGTCCAACCAATGGCAACAAAGTATCCTCTGCCGCCGTGATGAACGTGAAAGAACGGAGCATTCCCATGACTGGAACGACCACCACCGCAATGATACAGCTTGCTTGTTTTCCCGGGAAATAAAAAGGAGGTTCGTTTTACACTGTCGTCTACATGCGTGAAGAAATCGAATTCGTCGCAGGTGGTGGAGCCGTTGGGATGATAAATCACCGTGGTTTCGGAAGGCACGGGCGTCCAAGGAGACGGTACCCGCTTCTCCGCATGAGGCATGGGAAGCTCGCAATCGCAATCCCATAGCTCGGACAGGATCTTGGTGGGTTCATCTGCGGTATTTTCCCACGTATTGACCCATTCCCAAGCGCCAAAATCGGTGTAGCAGGTTGCGGTATTGGTGACCTTCAGACCGTCCGCAAACCGATATTCGGTAACGGTTTGATCCCCTTCCGTACGGCTAACAACCACAGGTGCATACTCTTTCCAGTCCTTTCCGTCATACAAAAACGAAAAGTTGGCGATCTGTTTCGTTAAGAATTCCATTTTTCAAGCGTCTCTCTTTCTTCATTCCGATTTTATAAAAACATGAGTGTTCCCACAAAGCTCAATAGAACTCCAAGAATCACTCCGCGGGATGGTTTTTCCCGAAACAGCAGAATGCCTGCCAAAGTAGAAAAGACCATGCTCCCTCCCGTGATAAAGGGGTACAGGACGGTTGCATCCATTCCCTCAGCCCCCAAAAGCTGAAGCCAGTAGGAAATTCCTCCTACCACGGCAGAACCGGCGATCAACGGGAACATACGCCAAAAGCGAACGGAACTGCGTTTCGTTGTGTCCTGCGACTTCTCCGCAGTTTTTTCTTTTTGTATCCGACACAGAATCCAATACGCCAAACCGGCCAGCAGAGCCTTGAACAGTCCGCTCAGCACCACAAATTGAGTGGCATCCACCGACGTCCAAAGGGTTTGCACTTGGTGAACCTTGGAGATCACGCTGACAAAGCCATTGAGCACAAAAACGGCCAGGCACATCAACAATTGCCGCACGTTGGTCTTGTTTCCCTTTCCCTGCCAGTTGGACACCGCCACGGCACCAATCAGCACGACGAGTCCACACGTCCGCAGAACAGAAAACGTCTCATCCAAGAAAAGGAGTCCCCACAAATAAGGAACGGTCATGCCCCCCACCATTAAAAACAAGGTATAGAGTGCCATGCTTCCCTGCCGCAGAATCTGAAATCCTAACAGGGTATAGTCCATTGCCAGCAAAGCCATCCCTGCCGCCATCAAGGCAGAAAACCAGGAAAACTCAAAGGAAAAGCCCCCTATAACCCAAAAGATGGGAACGGTCAAAAGACCCAAGATCGCATTGAAACGAAGACCTGCCTTCAGCGAGGCCCCCGCAAACCGTTGATACAGCTTATTGATTGCAAAATCACACGCCAACAGCACCGCCGCCAGCGTCAACATTACATATTGATTCATCATGCTCCCCTATTCCCATTTGTTTTCTATATTGTATCACAAAAAATCGCATATTTCTATTGACATTTCACCAAAAAACATGTTATAATCACCAATAAAAGGAGGTGGCTGTATGTACCGCCAACAAGCTCACCAAGAGTATCCGGGCCTTGCCCCTTTCGACATGAAAATCTCCTATATTGAGATCACAAGCGAGGATCCCGCTAACGAATACAACACCCACGTACATCCGGAGTGCGAGGTCTACATCAACCTATCCGGTAATGTTTCCTTTATGGTCGAGCAACGGTTATACCCCATTCTGCCGGGCAGTATCATTTTAACCCGTCCCTACGAATACCATCATTGTATTTATCATTCCGATGAGCTTCACAAGCATTTTTGGATTCTTTTTTCCGCCCAAGGAAACGAGCGTCTCCTGTCCCGTTTTTTTGATCGAACATCCGGAGAAGGAAATTTGCTGATTCTTCCGCCCAAGGAGCAAAACGAGTTGTTGACGCTCTGCCGCCAAATGCTCTCCCCCGCCTCCTCGGACATCGAAGAATACGAACGTTTTTTTACTTTTTTACGGTTGTTGAATTCCTCTTCCGCTTCCGTAGGAACACCTCCCGGATACGATGAAACTATTGCCTTCGCACTTTCTTATATGGACGAACATGTTCGGGAACACATTTGCATGAAGGAGCTTGCCCGAGAAGCTCATGTGAGTCTCAACACGCTGGAACGGCATTTTTCGGAGCTTTTCGGCATGAGCCCTCTTTCTTATTTGAAGAAAAAACGGTTGGCCTTTGCTGCGTCAGTCCTATTTGAAGGCGGAAGCGTATTGGAGGCCTGCACCGAAAGCGGATTTTCGGATTATTCCAATTTCATCCGGCTGTTTCGAGAAAACTATGGTATGACACCGTTGCAATATAAAAAGAAGGTTGCCAAAAGTCCTTCTTCTCCGTAACCGAAAAGATCCCCCCGTTGAAAACGGGGGGATCGCTTTTTCTTTATTCTTCCGCATCCTCAATGAGGCCGTAGGAATTGTCGTGCCGCTGATAGACCACGCAAAAGGCCTCTGTCTGGTCGTCCTTAAAGACGAAAAAGGAATGTCCCAACAGATTCATCTGCATGATTGCCTCCTCCACTGACATGGGCTTAATGAAAAAGGTCTTTTTTCGGATCTGAAATTCCGCTTCCTCTTCGATATCCTCTCCGGTTTCGAAGATTCCTCCCTCAAATGCATCCTTCCGAAGCCGACGCTCCAGACGAGTCTTGTTCTTCCGAATCTGCCGCTCAATGGAATCCACTGCACGGTCCAGCGCATTGCGGAAGGTCTCGTCCTCCATCTCACTGCGGAACAAAGTGCCTGAGGCGGAAATGGTGATTTCCAGGCATTTCTTGCCGTGCTTACTGCTCAAGGTGGC
>JAFTRT010000081.1 GCA_017462145.1 Clostridia bacterium | reverse complement strand
GATCGCACTGACACGCGCCATGGCAAAGATGCCCGCTGATTGGCAAAAGATCGTACTGTTTCGGTATTATCGCAATATGACGCAACAGCAAACGGCCGCTCAAATGGGGTTGACACAGGTCAAGATCTCCAGGGAAGAAAAAAAGATTTTGGCTTTTTTACGCTCGGAGTTTGGCGTAGAAGCATAAAACAGCCGCCCACATCTGTGGGCGGCTGTCGATTTGATTCAATAGATTTATTGGTGAGGATGATTGTTGCAGGTTCCATTACAGTTGGGATATACCACACTGGCATTGGTTCCATTTACGGTGATCAAGAAAGTGATGTCGGTGTGTCCGCTATCGTGATAGATAGCATGGTTGCCAACTACCGTGCAGTTTTCAAGATGGATCGTACCACCGGAGGTGTAAACGGCAGTAGCATGTTCGGCACCGTTGAGCGTACAATTGATAACGTTTACAACTGCATTAGAAGAAACGGTTACGCAACCGGCAGGCGCATTGTGCTTTTCCGTTTCGGTTCCGCTATTCGTGGTGGTAATGACACAGTTCTCAATCAAAGCCACGGAATCGGCACTGTTGTAGATGCCATTGTGCTTGACGTTCAGCGTGACACCGCTAAAGTATCCCTCTTCAAAGGAACAGAATCCGCTGTAGCTATTGAATACGCCACCGATGACGTTCAATGTTACGTTATCGGAGCCGACACCATTATAGATGTAGCTTCCGCTTGTGGAGTTATCGGTAAAGGTTACGTTGTTGAGGTTGATGGTAACGTCTGCGGTGGAGCTTCTGGTTTTGATGAAAGATCCGTTGTCGGTGGTGCCTACGTACGTACCACCGTTGATGGTCACTGTGCCACCTGCGGGAATATCGACCAAACCGTATGCACCAACCGTTACCACTGCATTTCCGCCGTTAATGGTCAGGTTTGCGCCGTCAGCTAACTTGAACGGACGGGACGTGTTGTCAGATGCGTCTAAATCACCCTTCAAAGTAATAACAGTGTCTTTTTCTACTACGATAGACTCAACAATTTCCACATCTTCTTCGATGATAACATTGCCGCCCTCTGCTAACGCTGTAGCTAAACCGGCGGTACTGTTTACGGTGGTTACCACATCGTCCGTGCGGATGATTTGGCGATAACCGCTGGTGTAAACAATGGTGAAGACCATAAAACGATTGCCGTTTTCGTCTGTTTCATAGCTGATCTGAATGTCGGAAATTCCTGCACCGGTTCCACCGTTTTTACCGTTGGTACCATCAACGCCATCTTTACCGTCAACACCATCTTTTCCGTCCTTGCCGGCAGGACCTGTTGCACCCGTTAGAGAAGCAAGCCACTCTTGTACGGAGCCGGTAAAGCCGTTTTCAACGGCCAGATCATAAGCGGATTTTCCATCGGCTCCATCTTTTCCTGCTACGACCTCATTCCCATTTTGACAGGATGCCAACAACAAGACGGCCATAGAAAGAATCAGTGAAACCACCATCCGTTTCCAAAAAATTTTGTTCATTTTTCCCTCCTTGGATTTCTTTGTGACAGGCTTGAGCCTCTCACATTTGTCGTGATGTTCCCTTTTTGGGGATTCCAAACTTGCCTTTTAGTATATCATTTTTTGACTTGAAAGTCAAGATTTTTATACAAAAAACTAATTTTCTCAATCTTGAGCAATAGAAATCCTTTTCAGATTTCACATGGAATCGCTTCAGACCTGTTGCCGAATGGCAGAATACAGGGCGTCGGACAGTGCCGTGAATTGGGCAACGCTCAACTTTTCTCCCCGAATATCAGGGGAATGTCCGCAGGATACCACGATATCCGTCAGCGTCTCCTTGGAAAGCTCTCCAAAAACGGCGGACAGGGCATTGGGAAGCGTTTTGCGTCGTTGCTCGAAAGCGGCACGGACGGTGCGGAAAAAGGTCTTTTCGTCCACGGGGCGATAAGGCCGCTCCTTGTAAAGCCGAATCCGAACCACAGAGGAATCCACCTTTGGGGGGGGTAAAAAATGTCCTGCACTGACCTTAAAGAGCTTTTCGGGTGTTCCGTAATAGTTCAGCACCGAGGTAATGGCACCGCAATTCTTTCCTCCGGGAGGAGAACACAGGCGATCCGCCACCTCGGATTGGATCATGACCGTGATATTTTCAAAGGGGAGTCCCGATTCCAACAGCATCATGAGAATGGGCGTGGTGATGTAATAGGGAAGATTGGCACAGACCGAAACGGGACCTTTTTCAAAGTAAGGGGCTAACAGCTCAGCCAGATCCACCTTCATGACGTCCTCGTTGATCACCGTCACATTGCGGCAATCGTCCAAGGTGTATTTCAGCACGGGAATGAGGCCTCTGTCGATCTCCACGGCTACCACGTGGCGGTAACGCAATGCCAGCTCACGAGTCAAAGAACCGATTCCGGGGCCGATCTCCAAAATGGTGCTGTCTGCCGAATCACAGCAGTTGTCGGCAATATCCTGTACAATGTCAAGGGAGGTCAGAAAATTCTGCCCGAATTCCTTTCTGAAATTGATCGAAAACATGGCCATGACCTGCTTGATGGTCTTGACGTCACAAAGATTCATGCCGATTTCTCCTTTCGGTGATGAATAGGGAAGCCCCGAAGACGCACGTCTTCGGGGCTTTGGAGCTGGTGAAGGGACTCGAACCCGCGACCTGCTGATTACGAATCAGCTGCACTACCAACTGTGCTACACCAGCACACTCCCATATTATATCTTATTTTCTGTTCTTTGTCAAGGACTTTGCGAAAAAATCTTTTGACCTACTTTGTAAAAACGGGTCTTGCCTTGACAGGGACAAGGAGTCATGCTATAATGAACGTGTTACCATGGATACAAGGAGGAAACGATATGAAGAACGAAAACGTGACCAAAGGAAAGCGTCCCATAGGAGCCGCTATTTTGGCTGTTTTGCTTTGTCTGTCCGCAGGGATTTTTCTGATCGTCGGATTGACGCAGTTTGCGTTGGGTTTTGAGTTGGGGGGCGGAAACGCACCGGATTTTTTGAATCTGCTCAATGTGTTGGCGTCCGTTGCTTTGCCCGCTTTTTTGCGGTGCTTGGTGTTGTTGCTTCTTGCCATCTGCCTGTTTGCAAACAAGCGCACGGGAGTACAGGTCGGTGTAGGAATTTGGTTCTTTTCGGCGACGGTTACATGGATTTTGTCCGTTGTTTTTCAGATTCTGTATTACGTTCAGCTGATGACGCAGTATAAGGTGCATTTTTCTCCCGCTTTCTGGTTGTTTCGTATACTCAACTGGCTTCCTTCTGGGCTGATGTTGGCTTTGCTACTATTGTTTGTTTATGCCATCCTGCAATCTCCCAAGCACTCGGAGAAGGTGGCAAGCAAAACAGGAGGGCTGTGGGTGCTCCCCGGGATCCTTGCCGTTTTGGGGTGTATTGTGAGCTTTGGTTTGAGGGGCTATAACGCATATAGCCAGATGGGCTCGCTTCGAGTTTTGTTTGAAATGGAGGCTTCTTTCTTCACTCTGCTGTATCGATGCTTGAGCGTGGCTTCGGATCTTTTCTCCATGCTGGTGGCTCCGATCACTCCTGTGTTTATCTTTTTGCTTGCACGCTATTTGCGCCGTCCCAAGGAAGTGCCGGTGCCCGACCGTGTGAGTTCGGAATCTCCGGCATAACGATATCGTCTCCCGCAGACCTCTGCGGGAGATTTTTTGACAATGATGAAAAAGCTCTTGATTTATCGAAAAAAATAGTGTATAATAATTATGTATGCGAATTCGTGCACAACGGAGGTAGAGGGATGAGCAGAGTTTCCAAGCATAACTACTATTTGGATATTGCGCAGACGGTAGCCGAGCGCAGCACCTGTATGCGGAAAATGTACGGCGCCATCATTGTAAAGGATGATGTGATCGTATCCACAGTTTAAAACGGTGCACAGAGATGACGGAAAAACTGTACGGATCTGAACTTCTGTATGCGGGACAAGCTGAATATCCCCAGAGGGGAGCGTTACGAGCTTTGTCGGTCTGTCCATGCGGAGGCCAATGCCATCATTGCCGCCGCCAGAGAACGGATGTTAGGTGCTACCATTTATATGGCGTGCGTCGATCCCACTGACGGCAGTATTGTTGCCGGAACCTCCAGTTGTATGATGTGTAAGCGTCAGATCATCAATGCCGGAATCGCCAAGGTGGTGGTTCGGGATACCAAGGAGGAATTTCGCATCATCGACGTGGAGAGTTGGATTGCCAATGACGATTCGCTGTCCGGACAGTTTGGCTATTGATATGACGGGCGAATCGGTTTGCCTTCGCCCTCTTGCCCAAGAGATGCTGGTCGAGGTGTGCCGCTTGGAGCAGGCCTGTTTTGCAGAGCCGTGGTCGGAGAAAAGTCTGACGCTGCTTTTGGAGGAGAATGCGATTGGCATCACTCTTTGGGCGGATGGATGCCTTGTGGCCTATGGCGGTTTGCTGACTGTTTTGGATGAGGGACAGATCACCAATATTGCCGTTTCCCCCGATTCCCGCAGACGGGGCTTTGGCAAGGCTGTGTTGACGGCATTGACCGAGGCGGCAAGAGAGAGAGGACTATCCGTCTTGTCCTTGGAGGTTCGGGCCTCCAATGCTGCGGCCATTGGGCTGTATGAGACAAACGGTTGGGTCAAAGCAGGGGAGCGAAAGAATTTCTACCGCTTTCCCACGGAATCTGCCATCGTCATGCTTTTGGATTTGAAACAATAAGGAGACGTTATGTATCTGTTAGGCTTGGAAAGCTCCTGTGACGAAACGTCGGCCGCCGTTGTCCGTATGGAGGACGGCAGACGGGAGATCGCTTCCAATATTGTGGCATCGCAGATCGAGATCCACCGTCTGTACGGCGGTGTGGTTCCCGAGATTGCCAGCCGTGCCCACATTGAGGCCGTCAGCTCGATTACCTATCAAGCCCTTGCTCAAGCAGGCATTGGAATTGGGGATGTGGGCTGTGTGGCCGTAACCTCGCACCCGGGACTCATCGGTGCTCTGTTGGTGGGCGTTAATTTTGCAAAATCATTGGCCTTTTCTCATGGAATTCCCTTGGTAGGGGTCAATCATGTGAAGGCTCACGTGGCGGCGGCTTATCTGGAATATCCGGAGCTGGAGCCCCCTTTTACGGCCATGGTGATTTCCGGAGGACATACCTCCATTTACCACGTTACCGATCCCACGACCTTCCTTGAGATCGGCTCTACCAGAGACGATGCGGCAGGCGAGGCCTTTGATAAGATTGGGCGTGTCATCGGTATGCCTTATCCCGCAGGTGCGGCCATGGATCGGCTGGCTTATGAGGGACAGGCAGGCACAGTCCGTCTTCCATCCCCCGCCTTGACGGGAGATACGCTGGACTTTTCCTTCAGCGGTCTGAAGACGGCGGCACTCAATTACATCAATTCCGAACGGCAGAAGGGAACCGAGCCCAACGCCGCCAATCTGACCGCCTCTTATACGGCGGTGATCGTGGATGCCATCACCAAAAAGGTGGATTTGGCACTCAAACAAACCGGAACGGACACATTCGTTCTGGCAGGAGGCGTGGCGGCCAATTCTCATATTCGCCGTGCCTTGGAGGAGCTTTGCCATAAGCGGGGTGTTCGCTTCTGCAAACCCTCTCTCGCACTTTGCTCCGACAACGCCGCTATGGTAGCGGCCGCAGGGTATTTTGAGTATTTGCGGGGAAATTTGGCCAACACGGCCTTAAATGCGTCTGCCAACGACGACGGAACGTGACGGCGCAATGGATTGTCAAGTAACGGATGAATCATCCGATCAAAAAAGGAGAAATAAAATAAACAATGGCTGAGGAGAAGATGAGCCGCTCGGTTGGAGAATTTGAGAATCCCGAG
>JAFTRT010000080.1 GCA_017462145.1 Clostridia bacterium | reverse complement strand
GGACGGCCGCTTGGTCACGGTCAACGATGCCTTTCGCACAGCCTTTGAGTTGGAGGGTACCTTGTTTGACCGTGAGTTGTCCGAACTCATCGGTATCAGCCCCGAAAAGCTGATCCACCGCTCGGAGTATGTTCCCGTTTCCACCGAAGAAGAGACGGATGCCACCGACGCCCATTCGGAGGCACCTCGCTTTCCGGTGGGCACCCATCAGTATCATGTGGATTGCCATCCCGTACGTACCCGTAACCATCCCTACTATCTGTTGGTCTTCTACGACGTAACCGACTACGAGGAGCTGTATGCCCTGCACCGTGCAGAACATCCCATCGTCGCATATGTGGTATTGGATAACTTGGATGAGATTGCCCAATATATTAAGGTCAGCTATCAGGATGAGGCCGGACAGGCAGGAAAGTTCCTCAAGGAGTGGGCCGATTCCATGGGCGGTATTTTGAGAGAATACGAAAAGAACAAGTATATTTTGTTCTTCAACCGACAGGCGCTCCGCACCTGCATCAACAACAAATTTGAAATCTTGGACGAGATCCGACAGATCCGCATCGGCAGTGACAGCATTCCCGTAACGGTCTCCATCGGCGTGTCCGCTTTGGGTGACAGTCTGGCCGCAAGAGAGCATGACTCTTTGGTTGCACTGGACATGGCACTCCAGCGAGGCGGCGACCAGGTGGTGGTTAAAATGGATACGGGCGTGTTCTATTTCGGCGGTAAGACCAAGACTCTGCAAAAGCGTTCCAGAAGCTCGGCACGAGTCAACGCCACCCGTCTGTGCTCTCTGATGTCCTCTGCTTCCAATATCATCGTCATGGGACACAGCAATCCCGACTTTGATTCCATTGGTGCTTGCATTGGAATTGCCGCCCTGGCCAACCACTTGGGCAAGGATATCAAAATCGTAGCCGATACCGAGTGTGACAGCTTTCAAGCCTGCACCTCCCGTCTCATTGAGCTTGCCACCTATAAGGATATCTTCATTGACGGTGCAACCGGTCTGGAGGTCAGCAATGCGGATACCCTGCTGATCGTGGTAGATGCCAACAATTTTGCCATTTTGGAGGAACCGGAGCTTGCTCGCATGGCATTCCACGTGGCTGTGATCGACCACCACATCCAGAAAGAAGAATTTCAGAACGAGCCCGTTCTGTGCTATATCGACCCTTCTGCTTCTTCCACCTGCGAGCTGATCTCCGAGCTGTTGGAACAAACTCTTCCCGCAGGCGTTTTGCGCTCGGAGGAGGCCAATCTGCTGATGGCAGGTATTATGGTGGATACCAAAAACTTCACTCGCACCGTTGGCACCAGAACCTTTTCTGCCGCCCTGTATCTGCGAGATGCGGGAGCCCGTACCGAGTACGCACGCACCTTCTTTGAAGAACCCTTTGAGGATTACCGTGCCGAGGCTCTCTTTGGAACCGAAGCCAAGCTTTATCGGGACAGCATCGCCATCACGGCTCTTCCCGAGGGCAAGGAGGGCGGACGGATCGCCGCCGCCAAGGCTGCCGACAAGCTATTGAGCGTGCGTCAGGTCTGTGCCGCCTTTGCACTGGTCTCGGTGGGAAATGCCGTTCACATTTCGGCACGTTCAGACGGAAGCATCAACGTCCAACTGATTTTAGAGCGGATCGGCGGCGGCGGTCTCTTTGACGTAGCAGGTGCTGCGCTGAAGGACAGCTCCGTGGAGGCCGCAGAGGAGCGTCTGAAGCAGGCAATCGACGACTATTTTGAAGCGGCAAAGCAATCGGAGGGCAACTGAGTACCTCCCCCCAAAAAACAACACAAACGTTAGATAGGAGAAACCGTTATGAAAGTAATTTTATGCGCTGATGTCAAAGGACAGGGCAAAAAGGATCAGGTCGTAGAGGTATCCGACGGATACGCACGGAACTTCCTCTTCCCCAAAAAGCTGGCCGTTCCCGCCGACTCCAAAGCACTCAACGAAGCAAAAAACAAGGAAGCATCCAAGCAGCATAAGCTGGATGTGGAAAAACAGCAGGCCGAGGACATTGCCCGCAAGCTCAAGGATATCCATTTGGTATTTGTAATGGGAGCCGGCCCCGATAAGCGGCTGTACGGCTCTGTGACCGCCAAGGATCTGGCGGATCTGCTCAAGAAAGAGCACGGCATTGAGGTGGATAAGAGAAAGATCGCTCTCAATCAGCCCATCAAATCCTTCGGTGAGTTTACCGCCGAGGTTCGTCTGTTTGCCGACGTCAAGGGTACCGTTCAATTTGAGGTCAAAGCAGAGGCTTGACCTCGCTCTTATTCCAAAGCAAAGGATCGCATCATCATGAATGACGAACTGGTAAGAAAGCTTCCCTTTTCGCTGATCGCCGAGCAATCGCTCCTGGGTTCTATTCTGGTAGATCCCGAGGCACTGACCGACGTCACCGAGATTGTGAACGTCAACGATTTTTATTTGTCCGAGCATGCGCAGATCTTTACCGCCATGCACGAGCTTTTCCTCATCAACCGCGAAATCGACGTGGTGACCCTCATCGATATGCTGGTCACCAAGGGCATTTACAGCAAATCGGGCGGTGAGGACTACATCCGTTCTCTGTATCAATCGGTTCCCAATGCACTGAACATCAAGGATTACGCCACCATCGTCAAGCAAAAGTCCATGCTTCGCAACCTCATCGGCATCTGCTCCGAGGTCAGTGAAAAGGCATACAGTGAGGAGGGCGATGCGGGAGGACTGGTGGATTACGCCGAAAGCCTGATTTTTGATCTGGCACAGGGGCGCGACACTAAAAGCTTCCGCCATATCCGAGATGTCATCGGAGAAGTCTATCAAAATCTTCATACCATGGCCACCGAGGGCGAGGCCGCCCAAGGCACCAAAACCGGCTTTTCCGGCATTGACGGCCTATTGGCCGGTATGGGCGACTCCGACCTGATTCTGGTTGGTGCCCGTCCCGGTATGGGAAAAACCTCCTTTGCCCTGAACATCGGAACCAACGTGGCACTTCAAACCAAGAAAAAAGTTTGCATCTTTTCCTTGGAAATGTCAGCCGAGCAGTTGGTCAGCCGTGTGATCTCCAGTGAAGCCATGGTGGATAGCTATGCCCTGCGTACGGGCAAGCTGGACAATAAGCAATGGGAGGAGATCGCTGCTGCCACCACCCGTTTGGCAGGCTGCGATATTCTCATTGACGACACGTCGGGTCTGTCGGTCACCGCTATGAAGAGTAAGCTTCGCCGTGTGCAGGGACTTGGTCTGGTCATCGTCGACTATTTGCAGCTGATGCAGAGCGACCGTCGCACCGACAACCGTGTGCAGGAGGTCGCAGACATCTCCCGTGCGCTGAAGATCATGGCAAAAGAGCTGAATGTTCCCATTATCTGCTGTGCACATCTTTCCCGAGGACCCGAGGGCAGAACCGACAAGCGCCCCATGCTGTCCGACCTGCGTGATTCGGGTGCCATTGAGCAGGACGCCGATACGGTCATCTTTCTGTACCGCGGCGAATATTATGACGCAGACGCCAATCCCGACGAGGGTAGCGTAGCCGAGGTCATCATTGCCAAAAACCGACACGGCTCTACCGGAAACGTCAAGGTAGGCTGGATCGGACGCTTCACCAAGTTCCGTTCCATCGACACCGAGCGAGAGGAACAGGCATGAAGCTTCCCCAACGTTTTTCCTTTCCACCGGACTTTTGTCCGCCCGATCAATTATCGGGACTTCCCACCGATACGCCCATTCTGTTGGGCTTTTCGGGAGGAGCGGATTCTACTCTCCTGCTTTTTTTGCTGGCTCTTTGGTGCCGCCGATGGGGCACACCTCTGTGGGTAGCCCACGTGCACCATGGGATCCGAGGGGAGGAGGCCGACCGAGACGAGGCCTTTTGCCGACAAACGGCTGAGGAGCTTGGCCTCCCCTTTGAATCGATTCGTGCGGATATCCCCACCTTAGCCAAAGAACGGGGGGAGAGTATAGAAACCTGTGCTCGCAACGTACGCTACGAGTATTTTGACCGTCTGATGCGAGAGCATCATATTCCCATTTTGGCGACCGCCCACAATGCGGACGACAATTTGGAAACCGTGCTCTTTCATCTCATCCGAGGTGCAGGGCTCTGCGGCTTGTGCGGAATTCCCACCACTCGCTCTGCGGCAAACGGGGTGGTCATCCGTCCCCTGCTCCGCATGGAAAAGGATACCGTCCTGTCCCTGTGCAAGACCTACGGCCTTTCCTATGTGTGTGACCGTACCAACACCGATACCGATTATACCCGTAACCGCATCCGTGCCGATATTCTGCCACAGATCAAGAAGATCAATCCCGGTGCCACCCGAAGCGTCTCCCGTGCCACCGAAAGTCTGTATGAAGATTCCCTGTGTCTTTTGACCATGTCCAATTGGTTCTTGGAGGAACTGGAAGCAGACGGCGGAATCGAGACCGAAAAGCTGTGCGGATCCCCCCCTGCGGTGGTCAACCGTGCGCTGATGTCTCTGTTTACACGGCTGTCGGGCGGTTGTACGTTGGAGCACACTCACGTCATGGCCTTGCGGCGTTTGGCAGAAGCCAACGTTCCTCATTCCTCCCTCTCTCTTCCCGGCCGCATGATGGCTGTCATGGAGGACGGTCGGCTCTTCTTCCGTCCTGCCTGCCCACCGTGCACACCGGACCCCTATTGTATTCCCTTGGGGGAG
>JAFTRT010000079.1 GCA_017462145.1 Clostridia bacterium | reverse complement strand
AATAGTTCCAAAAGGTTAGGTGATATCATGCGCTATCAAAATGAAAATTTCAACGGCCAGTTAGACTTTCGAAGCCGTTTTCACAAAGGTTATCGGATGGAAGCGCATTTGCATGAGTACAGCGAGTTGATCTGGTGCAAAAGCGGAGATGGCTACGTAACCGTAGGAAGCACGGAAATCTTTCTGCAAGCAAGGCAATTGGTTTGGATTCCGCCCAACACGGTACACCGATATGTCTTTCAAGAGGCAGAGGTGGTCTGTGCCGTATTCTCGAACGATCTGATTCCGCTTTACCAACAAAAAGCGGCCGGCCGCCGACTGCACCCCACTCCCATCGATCTGCCGCAGATGGCGGAAATATTAGACCGGTTTCATTGCTTATCCAAACACGACGTTATGCGGATCAGCGGATATCTGAACTTGATCTGTGCAGAGGTCACGAAGCATGCGGAATGGGAGTCATCTGCGTTGGAGGAAAATCTGTTATATCAAAGAATCATCTCCTATCTGACAGCGCACCATACCGACAGTAGGCTTTCTCTCCAACAGCTTGCCAAGCATTTTGGCTACAATGAAAAGTATTTGTCTCACACCCTACATGAGCTGACGGGAATTCATTTTTGCAAGCTGTTGGCCTATTACCGTGTCAACACCGCCAAGGAGCAATTGCTGGCTCATCGGAAGAAAAGCATTTCGGCCATTGCGTTCGACAGTGGCTTTTCCGCCTTAAATACCTTTCACCGCTCCTTTCGGGAACTGACCGGCGTCAGCCCCGCTGAATACCGAAAAGGAACGGGAACTTCCGATCCCGTCGGACACCATACAAAAAAGCACTTGTGAACCATTTCACAAGTGCTTTTTTACAGTCAAACGCCAAACAGGCATCTGACATTTTCTCTTGTAACAGCCGCTACCGTCTCCGTATCACATCCTCGGATCCGAGCCAATGCCTCGGCGGTATGGATCAGATATCCCGAATGGTTCATTCGCCCCCGATAGGGGTGAGGAGCCAAATAGGGACAGTCGGTCTCGATCAACAACGCCTCATCGGGAACGGATGCGGCCACCTCGGCTACTCTTGCCGCATTGCGGAAGCTGACAACGCCCGAAAAGGAAAGATACCAGCCTCGCTTGATCAGCTCCTTCGCCATCTCGGCACTTCCGCTATAGCTGTGGAACACCCCTCGGACCGAGGGATAGCGCAAAACGGTCTCAAAGCAATCTCCATGAGCCTCACGGTCATGAATGATCACCGGAAGAGACAAGCGGCTTGCCAATTCCATTTGTGCCTCGAAATATTGCTGTTGCTTCTCCTTCGGAACAGGGTGGCCGTGATCGTGATAATCCAAGCCGATCTCCCCTAATGCCACGATCTTTGCCTGCTTCCGTTTTGGTTCGGTATCCAACAATGCCTCCAAGCAGGAAAGCTCCTCCTCCATCGGACGAGTCATGTAAAACACGTCCTCGGGATGAAGCCCCACTGCCGCAAACATCTTGGGATATCGAGCCGCTTGCGCAATGCAAACGAGATTGTTATCATAATTGGTGCCCACGTTGATCACACCGCACACACCGCCGCCAAAGACCTGCTCTTGCAGGATCGCATGAGCCCCCGGAGAATCGGGATCGGTCTCAAACCGTCGGTCAAAATAATGAGCGTGGGAATCAAACAATGGCAGCTCCATGGTATTCTCCACCCTTTTCAGATTTCCTTTCCATAGGATGCAAGAATCGCACCCGCAATGACCTCGGCGATCCGTCGGTATCCCGCAGGAGATTTATGCAACTGATCTCCCATATAGGGGTACGGTGCGCCTCCGGTATATTCTTCCAAAACCACTTTTCCGTCCCGCTTTTGGTAATAACATTCCCCTTTGCGGTAACGGATCTCCTCCTCGCTGACAGGATTGCCGTTTGCATCCAAGCGGTAGGCTGAAAAACGAGGATTTCTCACAAAAGGATCCGCCCCAAAGACAGACCATGTATGGCGATTGATTCCCGACGTATGAAACAGGTCACAGACCGGCAAACCATTGGCTTGCGCCACAGCCTTTTGCATATTGGCCATGTGTTCCAGAGATCTTCCGTCTCCCGGTGTTAGCTCGGTGTAGCCGTCCGCTTTGAAATACGGATATTGTCCGGAGCAATCCACCGTGACGATCAAAAGGCGGCAATCCAAGTGTCTCGCTTCGGCAAGCACCTGATAGATACGGTTGATGGCATATTGTACATGCCCCGCCACCGTATTGCCTTCGCCTCTGTCGGGGCAATAACAATCTCCCACCTGTCCAATGGGAAGATGGCGACTGTTATAACCTCCGAAAAAGACGATCAGATCCATATCGGTAACCTCTTGGGCGGTTAACGGACGCAAGCTGTTGGATGCGGCCGTCTCATTGTCATACAGACCGTCCAATCCGTTGTCGCCGTCCACCATGCTCAAAAGACTGGCGCCTCCCTTACAATGATAAAACGGTTGAATCCCCAACATGCGTTTGAGCTCTTCCGGATAGATGCGTTGTGCCGTCAGAGAGTCACCGATAAACAGAACCTTTTTCTCCTTCCACCCACCGCACGATGTTACCATATCCATACTGCTTTTCCGTTCCTTT
>JAFTRT010000078.1 GCA_017462145.1 Clostridia bacterium | reverse complement strand
TCAACCTTGACTTCGTTTGCGTCAACAGACAGTACTGTTCCCGTTACGGTGTCTCCTGTATTTAAAGTTTTGAATGATGTCTCGAGCATGGATGCAAAGTCTTCTTCCATGATGTCAGTGTTTTGTGCGAGTTCTTTTTCGCTCATTTTGTTGAATACCTCCTGAATTGCGCTGGACGGGGTTGAGGCACCCGCCGCGATACCCACTCTCGTGTGGGCGGACGTTATTAAATTGTGAACCGCAAGCTCATCGGGCCTTTCAATCCATATGGTTTGCGGGCAATTTTCTTTGCAAATGGAGTAGAGCTTTGCCGTATTGGAGCTGTCTCTTCCTCCGATCACGATCATACAATCGCACTGAGCCGCCAACAAAGCGGCCTCCCGTTGCCTTGATTCCGTAACACTACATATTGTATCAAAAATTAATGGATTTGTATATAGTTTTTTGAAAATTTTTTGACTTTTTTTCCATTCTTCCGGTTTTTGCGTGGTTTGAACCGCCAAAACCGGCATTGAATTGTAAAAATCATCCAATTTTCCGTCCCCGGCCATCCTCTCGATCTGTTCAGCAGAGTCAAAGGTGAACTTGGGACCTTCAAAATAGCTCATAATCCCCACCACCTCGGGATGGGATGCGCTGCCCAAAAGGGCAAAGAAACGATCCTCGCCGCCGTTGCTGGCCGCAATGCTGTGGATCTTTTTCACATACGGGCAGGTGCAATCCTCATATCGAAAATGGGGATACGTCAAAGAAAGCTGCCGAAGAACTGCCTCATCCTCCTTGGGAATCCCGTGCGCCCGCACGAACACCGTAACGGGAGACTGCTCACCGGAAGACTCAGCCAAAGCGGTGACCTGAGACATGGAGGTGCTTTCCACCCCTCTCTCCTTCAGCTCATCCAGGTACATTCGATTATGAATCAGCTCCCCCAACGTATAAATACGCTCTCCCTGCCGACGGGCGGCCAAGGCGGCCTCCAAACGGTCGGTCGCACGCTTCACGCCGAAGCAAAAGCCTGCATTTTTTGCGATGGTTACATTCATGCCTGTTCTCCCTTTTCCTGTTCTGCTCTCGCCTGCTCGCCCAAGGCACAGATGCGGTCAAAAATGGCCGCAGACAAACGGGCATACTCGCCGCCCTCTGCCGTCTCCCCTACGATCTCCGAAAGAGAGAAAGGCTTGCCGATGACCACCGTCACACCGCCGAAAAGCTTGGGGCGGTTATCCTTCCGCAGCACGTAAACGGGCAAAATATCCGCATTCGCACGGCTTGCGATCAATGCGGCACCGTTTTTCACCTTGGTGGTTCTGGGATCCACACCGGGATAGCGGTGACCTTGGGGGAAGATGCAAAGGCACCGTCCCTGTTTCACCAGCTCGACTCCGTGTCGGATGGCTCCCACGTCATTTCCCTTTCGATCAATGGGAAAAGCCCCAAGGCTTCGGATCAGGGGCGCCAAGAACGGAATGGAAAACAGCTCCTTCTTGGCCATCAGGCGAAGCTGACGGTGCCGAAGTGCGTAGCAAATCATAATCGGGTCGGAAGCGGCAATGTGATTGGAGCACACCACGTAGCCACCGTTAAGCGGCTCGTTCTCTCCTCCCACGACCTTGATCCGAAACAGAAGCCCGATGATCGGCGCAAATACCGCATAGAAGAAGCGGTAAAACCGCGTACGCTCCACCGAATCCCGTTTGTTCAACCGTTGTTGCTTCGGAGACCGTTTTGCCATACTCAAGCCCCCGTCCGCTGACGGACCAGTGCCAGGACCGCCTCCACGCTCTCTTCAAAATTCAGATCGCTGTTATCCAACAGAATGGCATCGGGAGCCGCCTCCGCAGGGGCGATCTCACGGGTGCTGTCCTGATGGTCTCTCTGATTCATTTCCCGAAGTACGTCCTCCAACGTCACGGTCTGACCCTTTGCGATCAGCTCCGCATATCGCCGCTTGGCACGGCATTCGGCCGAAGCGGTCAAAAAGATCTTCACATCCGCATCGGGCAAAATGACGGTTCCGATATCCCGTCCGTCCATAATCACACTGTTCTTCCGTGCGATCTCCTTCTGGGTCTCCAGCAAGAAAGCCCGCACCGAGGGAATGGCAGACACGGCCGAGGCGTACATGGACATTTCGGGAGTACGGATGGCATCGCCCGGATTTTCTCCGTTGAGATACACACATTGTGCCCCATTTTCATACCGAACCTCAATGGTCAGGGAGGGCAACGCCGCCGTAACGGCAGGCGCATCCTTGGGATCAATATTCAAACGGCGAATAAACAGCCCCACCGTGCGATAGAGCGCTCCCGTATCCACGTACAAAATATCCAATCGTTTGGCCACTGCTTTGGCAATGGTGCTCTTGCCCGCTCCTCCGGGGCCGTCAATGGCAATTCGTATCATAACTTCTCCTATTCCTATGAAAATTAGTAGGCCGCATGTTCCCCTGCAAGAACTCCTGTCGCAAAGGCGATCTGAAGATTGAAGCCGCCCGTATAGGCATCGACATCCAACAGCTCCCCTGCCAAATAAAGTCCCGAGCAGAGCTTGGATTCCATGGTCTTGGGATTGACCTCCTTGACCGATACACCGCCCTTGGTCACAATGGCCTCGGACATGGGCCGAAAGCCGCTGATGTCCATGCGCAGATCGGCAATGGCCGAGGACAACGCCTGCCGCTCCTCACGGGTCACCGAATTGACCTTTTTGCGAGGATCGATCCCACTTCTGCGAATGATCACGGGAATGAGCTTGGCAGGAAGCAGATCGGACAAGGCATTGACAAAATCCCGATTGCTGTATTTCTGAAAGTCGCCCAACAGACGGGCATCTAACGTTTTTTCATCCAATGCGGGCTTGAGGTTGATGTGAGCGGTATAACGCCCTGTCTCCATTTCCTTCAAATGAGCGGATGCCGACAGGATCATGGGACCCGTCATCCCAAAATGGGTAAACATCATTTCTCCAAAATCCTCATAAACGGTCTTGCCCTCTGCTCCCTCGGTCACACGGAGAGAAACGTTTCGCAGAGAAAGCCCCTGCAAAGCGGCACAATCACCGTCCCGAGAGGTCAAAGGAACCAAAGAGGGAATCAGCGGCGTAACCGTATGCCCAAGACGGCGTGCCATTCCGTAGCCGTTTCCGTCCGATCCCGTTCTGGGATAGGATTTTCCTCCGGTACACAAAATCACCGCATCTGCCGTATAGCTTCCGTTTTCCCCCCGAACACCGCACGCACAGCCATCCTCGGTCAAGATCTCCACCGCCCGATCCCGAACCATCTTGACCCCTGTACGCTGACAGCGGCGTACCAAGGCCTGCACGATATCCTCTGCACGGTCGGATACGGGAAAGACCCGTCTGCCTCGCTCCACCTTCAAAGGAACGCCCGACTCTTCAAAAAAGGTCTTGGTGTCCTCGGGAGAAAAGCGGTTCAGCGCACTGTAAAGAAAACGGGGATTGGTGGGTACTTGGCGCAAAAACTCTTCCAAGGTGCAATCGTTGGTCACGTTGCAACGCCCTTTGCCCGTAATCCGAAGCTTCTTTCCCATGCGGTCGTTCCGCTCCAGTAAAATTACGGATGCACCTGCTTCTGCCGCCGTAATGGCGGCCATCATGCCGGCGGCACCGCCGCCGATGACAACAATACGACGGGCGTTTTCTTCCAAACCGTCAAGCTTGATCTTTGTCATATACGTCATATTCGTCCCAGATCTGCTCCAACTGATGCAGCCGAACGGACAGCTCCTCTTCTTTCTGTCTCGCCACCGCAACGATGAGAGCATTCAGAAGAGACAGGGGGGCAACAAGGGAATCGGTAAAAGAGGCCATATCACTCTTGGCAATCAAAAGCTGATCGGCATACTCCCCAAGGGGAGACAAGGGCGAGTCGGTCACGGCAATCACATCCGCACCGGAATGGGCCGCAAAGCTGGCCGCCTTGACACATTTTTTGGAATAGCGAGGGAAGCTGATGGCAACCAGTACATCCCCCTCCCCAATGCTTACCATTTGCTCAAAGAGCTCACTGCCGGAGGTTCCCTGTACCAAGCGAACGTGATCAAACACCATTTGCAAACCATGGCTCAAAAAGCCTGCCAGCATAGAGGAGGAACGCAACCCCATCACGTAAATGGTTTTGGCAGCCACCAAGTGGGAGACCGCCTCTTCAAAGGCCGTTCGATCAATCTCCTCCAACGTCTGCTTGATCTTATCCACATCCGATATCAACACCTTGTGCAAAATATCACCGTCTCCAATCAGATGATTGGTCACCTCCATCCGTTGGAAGGAGGTCAGCTTGGTGCGGACGATCTCACGCAGTGCATGCTGAAATTCGGGGTACCCCTCAAAGCCCAGCTCGATGGCAAAGCGCACCGCTGTCGACTCGGAAACATTGACAATCGCTCCCAAACGGGATGCGGTCATATAAGCCGCCTTGTCGTAATGCTCCAAAATATATCGGGAAATCAGCTTTTGGCTCTTGGAGAAGGAGGGCATTCTCTCCTCAATCTCCTGCAACAGATTCCGTTTCATGGATTCCTCTTTTCTCATTCTTTGCGGCAAAAGAACGCCGCATAATCATACAAATTATATTATATATCCAAATCGAAAAAAAGTCAAGTTTTTTAAGGATTTTTCCACGATTCATTCGGTCAGACGGTCTTGTGCATTTGCTTGGCTCTATGCGCTCGACCGCAAATGTTTGACTCGCTTACGCTCGCTCCTCTTGCGAAGCAAGTATGATGACAAACGGACAGGGAGAAAGCAATATTCGTTTATTCCAAACGATTTTTGCGTTGTCCCGGTTTGTGTCATCCTGAGCGAGCCGCTTGCGGCGAGTCGAAGTTTTGTTGAGGGAGCGAAGCGAGCCGATACAAAACCGAGGAACACATCGTGTTCCGAAGGGATCTCCGATGGGAT